>NZ_DATGTI010000032.1:0-6074 GCF_035301925.1 Lentibacillus sp.
AGGTGTTTTTGCATGGGCAAAAACGTATATTCAAGTGAGACTAAGTGGGCAGTGGTCAAAGCGAAAATGGCGGGTGAATTGACCACAAGGGAGATTATGGAGAAATACAGCATTAAAAATAAATCTCAAATTTCCACATGGGTCAGATGGTATAAGCAAGGGGAACTCTATCGATTTGATCAACCCATCGGAAAACAGTATACCTATTGACATGGGCCTGAAGCGCGTTCAGATGATGAACGAAAAGATTGTCAAATTGAACATTTGAAGTTGGAGAATGATATTTTAAAAAAGTATATGGCAATCGAAAAGGAGTTGAGAAAGAAATAGTTTTGGCACTTGTTGAAAGACTGAAATCCAAATACACAATTACTGCCATTTTAAATGCACTGGTTGTGCCGCGTTCGACCTATTACCGATGGCGTTCAGAAGGCACTGATTCATCGTTGACAGATGTCGAGTATATGTGCGTCGACGAAGTATCGTTACGGTCATCGTAACGTGAGAGCACTGTTACAGCGAGACTACAATATTAAAAGACATTGGAATACTGTGCAGGCTATCATACAGAAATATCATCTACAATGCCGGATTAAGACGAAAAAGAAGTGGAAGTCCCAGGGAGTAACCATCATTATTGCACCCGATCGCATCAAACGTGACTTTCAAGCTGCAGCACCCAATCAAAATGGGTCACGGATATCACCTACATCCAATACGGATGCACTGTAAAATATCTATCCACAATCATGGATCTTTACAACAACGAGATTGTCGCTGCCAAATTGTATGATCATCAACAGACACCATTGGTGCTGGATACACTAAAAGCAGCTTTAGAGAAACCTGCCCACCCTAAGGGTGTAATCATTCATTCTGATCAGGGAAGTGTTTATACGTCATATGCTTACCAGGCATATGTGATGGAAAGTAATCTAGTAGTAGTATGTCAAGACGAGGAAATTGTTGGGATAATGCGGTCATCGAATCGTTCCACTCTAACCTTAAGTCTGAAGCGTTTATCTACACCAGATTCAATTCTCTCAGTGATATTGAAACGAGCTTACGTGTGAATGAATACTTAAAGTATTATAACGAAGAAAGAATACAAGAAAAATTAGGCTACCTTTCTCCAATTAATTTTGGAGCCAAGATAGCCTAATGAAGGTGTTTTATCTTTGCCTCATACTGCTAGGTCAGTCTAAAGCCCCTCTACTGTTATTGTTTCAATCCCAATAAGAGTGGGGGCTTATGTAAATGCTAAACTTAGCTTTTATCGTTCTCTACATATTTGACTCAACAGACAACCAATTACAAAACTTTTTAGATATACTGAATGACAGTATATCTAAAAGAGAACTACAGTGAACTTCAAACCTTTTTATTTAAAAGCTTATTTGCATTGATTGCCAGTTCTATCGCTTGTCTGTTTGCCGGTTCCAGATAATCCTTTCCTAAGAGTCCACTTATTTTTTCCAGCCGGTAATATAATGTTTGGCGTACGATATACAGGCGGTCGGATGTTTCTTTTTTTGACCCCATCGTTTCCAGATAAACTGAAAGGGTTAGAAGCAAGTTACTGTTTTTCGTTTTCTTTTCAAATTCCAATAATGGTCCCAAATATGTGTTGATCAGTGATTGCAAATCGCTTTGATCCATCTTCGTAAGCACATGAAATGCTCCTAGATTTTCATAATATAAAACATCATTCACGACTCCGGACTTTTTTAAATGTGTGACTTCATTCGCCTCTCTGTAACAGTCTGATAATAATGTATAATCCTGATTCAGGCTACTTGCACTTACATAACACTCTTTTCCTTTGATTATATCCTCGTTATGGCTATGAAGAATCGCTTCAGCCAGAAGTTTGAAATTGGCATCATGCTCATTATTTTCTTTGTTTTTATAAAAAGATGATATGACAATAATATTATTGATGTTTACAGATATGGCGGGAGTAAACCCGAACTGATTGAATAATTTCCTGATGAACATTGCCTGAGCCAACTTTGTTTCTTCTGATTGTTCTCCTCTGATTGTCCTGCTGATAGATTTCTTTTCAATGATAATCAACCGGTAATACAGATTTTCAGCAGGAAAAGGGAGGAACTTTTGAGCCATGGATGCATCATATGATTCTTCATGTATCAACTTCTTTACCAAATCCCCTTCCAGATTCTGTTTTCTCTCTTCTATTGTTCTATTACGTAACAGCACTTGTGCAATGGCCAAAGTCGCCCGGTCCAGTAAAGAAAATGAAAATTCATCAATGTCATCTGGATTCTGCTGGAAGTATAAATGACCCCAGGAGTGGCCGAGCCCTTTAATGGAGAATACCGTATAGGCTTTACCATACAATATTACCGAAGCATGGTTTTCATTTTTACTTTCGGCATCGATAAGTGACAGTATATTTTCTGCATGAACTTTATCTTTGAGAGGATAATAGTAAAGTTCACTCTCATCTGTGACGAGAATGACACGCTTTTTAAAATGGGTATATACTTTTTTCAGTATTTTTATAATGCCGTTCGGTTCCAGGGACAATTCATCCAATTCTTTTGAGAGCGAATGGAGATTCTGAAGTTGCGTGTGATGGTTGTTTATGATCAAGGTATGTATATCTTGTGTAATATCCACAAATCTGACTGTTTTTTTGAAGACGATAATCGGAAAGTCATGCTTTTGAGCGAGCTTTAAGATCTTATCATCCATTTGATTAAAATGCGGTCCCTGCTCGATGCAGAGCCCTGCAACCCCTCTTTCAATCAATTTATCCACTTGCGGCACACCTTCAGCCGATTCAAAGTTGATTTTGGAACCGGTCGTCAAAATCAACTCACCACCATTGATGAATGAATCGAACGTTTCCATTTCCAATATATGCGTCCACTTTATATCCCGGTCAACTCCTTTTTCTCCGGCAATCAATTCAGCATGCTGAAACAACTCCCGCTGCATGACGTCTCCAACAGTGATTGTTAAATTTTCCATGGATATTCTCCTCAAATGTATGATATTCAACTATATATTTTTACTTTTTGTCAAAGGATTAATTATTCGTAATATTATAATATTATTATGAAAGAGAAATGGAACGCTGTCAATATGATGGTGAAGACATTCCAGGTAATTCTATTGTGTTAATGAAAGGAGTCAGGAATTGACGTTTAGTCAATAATGAAATTTATTTAAAAAGGGGTGTTTTAAGATGAAATCTTTGGAAATTGAAAAGAACCTGTCGCTTGAAGAGAAAAACAAGAAAGTTGTTTGGCCTCATATTTCTCCTTATAGAGAAGACAAGGCGCCTATGGTCGTGGAAAGTGGAAAAGGGTCCTGGATTGAAGATACACATGGCAACCGGTATTTGGACGGGATGTCCGGGTTATGGTGTGTGAATGTAGGTTATGGACGGGAAGAATTGGCGAAAGCCGCTTATGACCAGATGTTGGAAATGGCATATACACCGATGACGCAGAGCCATGTTCCAGCAATTGAACTGGCAGAAAAGATCAATGAGCTGCTTGATGATGATTATATGATATTTTATTCGAACAGTGGTTCCGATGCCAATGAGGTGGCTTTTAAAATCGCACGTCAATACCATCAGCAGCATGATGATCCGAACCGCTTCAAAATTGTGTCACGTTACCGTGCCTATCACGGAAGTTCCATGGGTGCACTGTCTGCTACAGGGCAGGCATTGAGAAAATATAAATACGAACCGCTCTCTACCGGTTTCTTACATGTGGCACCACCGGATAATTATAGAAAACCTGAGGATATGACGGTTGAACAATATAATATTCAAAAGGCGCGGGAACTGGAAGAGGCAATCATATGGGAACAGAAAGAGACGGTTGCTGCCGTGATTATGGAACCGCTCATTTCGGGTGGCGGCATACTGATACCGGATGCTTCCTATGTAAAAGAGGTGGAGCGTATATGTAAACGTCATGGTGTCCTCTTGATCATAGACGAAGTGATATGCGGTTTTGGGCGAACGGGCAAGGCATTTGGCCACCAGCAGTTCGGAGTGAGGCCGGATATGGTCACAATGGCAAAAGGTTTGACGAGTGGCTACTCCCCGCTATCGATTACAGCAGTTAAGAAGGATATTTACGAAGTCTTCAAGCAGCGCGGGGAATGCAGTCATTTCCGCCATGTGAACACTTTTGGCGGCAACCCTGCTGCCTGTGCAGTCGCTTTGAAAAATATTGAAATCATGGAGAAGGAAAATCTTTTTGAACGTGCGGAAAAACTGGGCGAGCGTCTGCTCGATGGTCTGGAAGAATTGAAAAACCACCCGTATGTCGGTGATATTCGCGGTATGGGATTAATCATCGGAATCGAAATCGTCGAAGACAAAACGACAAAGGAACCCGGATCTGACGAACGTGTAGGAAAATTCATCTCAAATTGTAAATCCCGCGGGCTGATCATCGGACGTAATGGTGAAACAGTATCCGGACAAAATAATATTTTGGCACTCTGTCCGCCGTTATCATCTACTGATCAGGATATTGAATTTATCCTGGAGACGGTCAAAGAGGTTTTTTATGAAAATGTTTAATGTGCTGCTGTAAAACTGATGTTTTTAAAAACGGGACAACTGGCTGGATATAGGAATCAATGAGTCATATATACTGTTGCATAACGGTATGTCAATCATATGAATACAAACGAGGAGGACATAAATTGACATAGACAAAAGTGGAAGTATTAAAGAATTATATCGGCGGTAAATGGATAGAAGCGAAAACGGATCAATCAGAACCTGTAATAAATCCTGCGACGGGAGAGGTGATTGCTCACGTCCCTGTTTATACCAAAGAAGATGTGGATTATGCGGTCGATACAGCAAATGAAGCGTTTAAAACTTGGAAAAATTTGGCCGTCCCAAGACCTGCGCGCATCCTTTTCAAATATCAGCAGTTTCTGGTCTAGAACTGGGAGGACCTGGCTAAAATCATCACACGCGAAAATGGTAAAAACCTGGCAGAACCACGCGGTGAAGTTCAGCGCGGAATTGAAAATGTTGAATTTGCGGCTGGCGCCCCGTCTCTTATGATGGGTGAACAACTGTCATCCATAGCGACAGATCTTGAAGGCGGCGTCTATCATTATCCGATTGGCGTCGTTGACGGAATTACGCCATTCAACCTCCCGATGATGGTGCCATGCTGGATGTTTCCGATGGCGATTGTGACAGGTAATACTTTTGTCTTAAAACCGTCGGAACGCACGCCTCTATTGGCTAATCGTCTGGCGGAGCTGCTTGAGGAAGCGGGTGTACCGGCAGGCGTGTTCAACATTGTACACGGCGCACATGACATAGTGAATGGTGTCCTGGACCACGAACAGGTGGCGGCAATTTCCTTTGTCGGCTCGCTACCGGTCGCTGAATATGTCTATAAGCGGGGCACTTCCAATTTAAAGCGTGTACAGGCTTTGGCGGGGGGTAAAAATCATTCCATCGTACTTGGCAATGCCGACCTTGATAATGCGACGACGCAAATCATGAATGCGGCATTCGGTTCTGCAGGTGAACGTTGTATGGCGGCATCAGTTGTGGCAGTGGAAGATTCAGTAGCGGATGAATCCATTAAATTATTAACGAAAAAGACGGATGAAATCAAAATCGGTGATGGTGAAGAGGAAGGCGTGTTCCTCGGACCGGTCATCCGTGAAGGACATAAAGAACGTACGTTGGAGTATGTTGAAATCGGTGAAGAAGGAGGCGCAACGATGATAAGTGATGGGAGAAATATTAAAGAAACCACTGGATCAGGTTATTTTGTCGGTCCCACCTTCTTTGACCATGTGACATCTGAAATGAAGATCTGGCAGGATGAGATCTTTGCACCTGTACTTTCCATTGCCCGTGTCAGTGATCTGAAAGAGGCGGTTGATCTTGCCAATCATTCAAAATATGCGAATGGGGCATGTATCTTTACAAACGATGGTGGCAAAGTCCGTCAGTTCAGGGAAACAATGGATTCGGGCATGCTCGGAGTGAACACCGGTGTACCGGCACCAATGGCCATGTTCCCATTCTCAGGATGGAAAGA
>NZ_DATGTI010000033.1:0-6877 GCF_035301925.1 Lentibacillus sp.
ACCGACTTTGACATCTTCCGTAACTTTCGACGATCCGATTGTCATCTGAACTGATTTTTTGGAGACCTGTTTAATTTGTTTAATGGTACCCTTTTCTTCAATGATTCCCGTAAACATCTGCATCGTCCTTTCGCGGCTCAGCAATAATTTTAATGTCTTCGCCGATCATTTCTACATTTGTGATTGCCAGAGACAGTGTTTCTGCCATGGTTTTAAAGCCGGTGCCTGCAATTGATGACGGGGCATCTTTTCCGCCAATCAGTTTAGGCGCCATGTATTGGACAAGCTGATTGATCTTGCCGCTTTCCAAAAACGAACCGTTAACCGCGGCACCACCTTCAACAAATAAGGACATGATTCGCTTACTTCCCAAATACTTAAGAACAGTTCCAGGGTCAAGAGAGTCAAGCGGGATAATGCTGACGCCGGTATTTTTGATAAAGGGTGCCGTCCGTTCCTTAGATATGTGTGTGCCAGTTATAATCCACGTATCAGCTTCCCCATCAGTCACCACATTGGCATCCAGTGGCGTACGGAGATCGGTATCAAGAATGATGCGCAGCGGATTTTTCCCGCCATTTGGCAGACGTGTTGTCAGGCTTGGATTGTCATTAATAACCGTGTTTACGCCCACCAGAATTGCATCATGCATATGGCGGTAATGATGGACATCGCGTCTTGCCGCTTCACCTGTGATCCATTTGCTGTCACCAGTATGTGTGGCCGTTTTACCATCCAGGCTGACCGCCGACTTCACCGTTACGTATGGCATTTTTGTCCGGGTGTAATGGAAAAAAGCCCGATTAACTGCCATTGCTTCTTTTTGCAACACACCCAATTCAACACGGATTCCGGCTGTACGTAATTTTTCAATCCCGCGGCCGGCAACTTTTTCATTCGGATCCGTTACGGCAATCACAGCCCGGCTGATCCCTTTTTCGATAATCAGATCGGCACATGGGGGTGTTTTGCCATGATGGCTGCATGGCTCCAGCGTCACATAAATTGTTGCATCTTTTGCCTTTTCATCGGCCATTTGAAGGGCGTGGACCTCCGCATGCGCCTCGCCGGCTTTCAAGTGCGCTCCAAATCCCAGAATGTCACCATTTTTGATAACCACTGAACCAACCGGGGGATTCGGACTGGTTTGCCCCGAAACAGACTTGGCCAGATTAAGTGCCAATTGCATATAATATTCATCACTCACGGGCTTTTCCTCCTTTGATGAAACAGGTTACCAAGTGATTGGGGCTGCAAATAGTCAATAATTTAGGTGCTAAAAAAGCCCCTGAATTCGCTTCAGAGGCATAAGGACAGAATTTTTATAAGTATCGTTTATGAAACAGACCAAACAAGCATACTGCAACGGAAGTTCCTATTGCATATACCTGGGCAAATATAAACGATCCGAAAAATTCCTTCTCCCATCCAGACTGTCACTGTCGGTCCCGGCGTTTCACCGGATCCACCGCTTGGTTCAAAACCACACGGGTCACGGACTTTGAAGCTGAGCCTCATCACCGTCGGTCGGGAATTGCACCCTGCCCCGAAGGAACACGTTTGTATTCGTATTTAATTTTTTACAGTATAGCATTTATCGGGCGAAATATGCAATATATTTTGTCTAGCCTCTATATAACTATTATCGAAAGAAACTTGTCAAAAGGGGCATGAAAAAATAAAAATTCATGCCCCTTTTTTGGATCTCAATTCGATTATAGGCGTGAGAAGGTTGTTTTTGTGATAAATATCCGGTAATATACCAAGCTACTTTGCCGCCATTAAAATAAATAAAAAGCATTAATCTGGCTTCCTTAAGAAAGACCATCTAATACACCTTTCCAACTTTTTATACTGTTCTTTTGTTTGAAAATTAGCACTTTATAAAGTATAATAGCTACAGGCGAAAAATAATTCCATTTGCAAATCCACGAAAGTCAATCGGATGCTAATGATACTAAAATTAGGCTTTTAAACATCATTCAGAACAGCACACCAGAATATTTGGTGTGCCTTTATTTATAAAGGGGGATTAAGAATGAGTAAGGATTATAAGGAATTGACAGATTATCGTATGTTTACTTCAAAGGCTGAAATCCACAAAGCGATTAACGCACTTATTGGAATCATTAAAGGGGTTGAATTCGACGGTGAAGTTAGCGATGACGAGCTTACTGAGATTACAAACTGGTGTAGTTTACACCGACATTTGAAGAGCAAATCACCATTCAAAGAAATAATTCCCTCATTGGACGATGCATTAGAAGATAATCATTTAACCCAAGAGGAAATTGAAGATATATTATGGCTTTGCAACAAAGTAGTAAATGGTGATGATTTTGAGGACTTTTACAATCTAGTCACATCCTCCATTCAACAGCTGGAAGGTATTTTGCATGGTATGTTAGCTGATAATGAACTATCAGAAAAAGAAATCCTCCAGCTATCAGACTGGATGGGCGAAAATGAAATGTTGAAAGGTACTTACCCATTTGACGAAATAGACAGTCTGCTTGTAGATGTACTTAAAGACGGTGTTATAAGTGATGATGAAAAACACAAACTCACTGCCTTTTCCGGAAACTTTATCGATACAAGAATATCGTACAACATCAATGAACCAGAAATAAAAGCATTACAGGAAAAGTACTCAATCAATGGTATTTGTGCTGCCAATCCTGAAATTTCATTTGCTGATAAAACCTTTTGCTTCACAGGTACATCCAACAAAGCAACTCGAAATGAGATCGCAAAAATCATTGAAGGTAAAGGTGGACTATTCAATAATAACGTAACCAAGAAGACACAATTTCTTATTGTTGGCGGTGACGGCAATCCATGCTGGGCATTCGCGTGTTACGGCCGAAAAGTGGAAAAAGCTATTAAACTTAGAAAAGAAGGCCAACAAGTGGTTATTGTACATGAAAGTGATTTTTGGGATGAAACTTACTGAGAGAGGTAAACAGAAATTTGTACGTCTTTTATGCTAAAATGGGGGAACATAATGGAATTTGAGGTTATCCAAGAATTAATAAACTCTCTAAAAGAGATATTGCAGGAAGAAAAAACAATTCAAATACCAAATACCGGTGAAAAGGATAAAATTGAATTAAAAAGTTCAAGTTATATGTTTACCGTTGATTTAAACAGACGTGGTATCCGCAAACCTAAATGTTCATTTCAATTAAGAGAACAACAACATAAGGAATATCCGCTGTTAAGATTGGATCTAATCGGTAGAACTCACACTAACCCACCTGGAGAACATCCATTTTCAAAAGAAGATATTCCTTGCCCGCATATACATATAGCACATCCTGATTATGGTGATAGTATTGCCTATCCTTTAAACAGCACGTATGCTAAAATATTTTTAACCAAAGATGAGTTAGAGGATTTGGCAAAAGTTCTTGAAACCTTTTTAAAAAGATGTCATGTCGGGAACATTGATGAATACACTATTGAATATCAAAACTCACTGTTTTGGTGAGTTAGGTGGTGAACCTAATGATTGATCAATTAAAAAAAGAATATTTGGAATGGACTCAACAGAGAATCAGGCTTGAGGAAAGCAATGAATTTGTTGAAATTATAACGCCATTTGTGGATATGCACCATGACTACATCAGCCTATTTTTCATTAATGAAAGTGAAAAGTACAAACTGACTGATGATGGTTATGTTATTGACGAATTAGAATCTCTTGGTGTTGATGTGGGAACATCTCAAAAAAGAAATCAATTCTTTAAATCGACGCTAAACGTTTTCGGTATTAACTTTGATAAAGCCACTTCCGAATTATATGTAGAATTTAACAACCTCAGTGAATACCCTGAGGCACAGCAGCGATTGATACAATGTGTTATGAGAGTATCAGATATGATGCTGACATCAAGGAATCGGATTATAAGTTTTTTTACAGAGGACATTGCTAATTTCTTCTTGGATAAAGATGTTTTCTTTAATGAATCGCCTAGTTTCATAGGAAGGTCGGGGAGAAATCAGACATTTGAGTTTGCACTCCCGAAGTCCAAGAAAGTCAAGCCAAAACTGATCAAAGCTGTTAACAATCCAACACCCGATGCTTTCCGAGATCCATTGCTGGCGTTTATAGATGTTCAGCAAACCAAGAGTGATCATGGGTTTATTGTGTTAGCAAATGATGTGAACGCAGAATTATCAAGTCAATTTGTAGAGCCCTTGAAAAATTATAATATTAACGTCCTTCCATGGTCAGATAGGGAAAACTGGGTAAATGATTTAAAATCACATTAAAAGGTGTACTTAACTTTGTACACCTTTTATCGAAAGGGAATATAGATTACTGCTGTAGCTCAAATTCTGTTAACGTGACTGCTGTATTACAGCAGCCTGATCAAAGCGGAATCTCAAACCAGAAAGTATTATAAAGACCATCCGACTTCACGCCGATTCTGCCGCCGTGATTTTCGACAATTTCTTTGGCAATAGCCAGCCCAAGACCACTCCCGCCTGTTGCCCTGTTTCTGGATTGATCCAGCCGGTAAAATCGTTTAAATAGATTGTCAGCTTCTTTTTCGGGGATGCTCTCACTTTGACCGCTAACAGCAACATAATAAAATGAAGCCCTCTGTTCACCACGTACTTTTATTGACGTGCTGCCGGTATCATATTGCATGGCATTTTCCAAGAGATTGCTGATAACCTGCTGAATGCCATCAACATGAACAGACACGTGGCAAACGTCCGCCTCCACGGATATTGGGATATTTTCCTGTTCCTGCCGCCAGCTGAACATAGCTGCACATTGTTTAATCAAATCCGACATATCGGTCTCTGTGTACTGTACATAATCGCTGGAAGCGGCATGATCCCATTCCTTCAGCTGCTCCAGCTGTTCCATCATCGACGTCAGCCTTCTGGATTCGCTAAGCAGTGACGTGTACAGTTCCTGGCTGCCTTTAATATCACCGCGTTCCAGTGACTTGAGATAACCGTTCAAATTCGTTAATGGTGTCCGTAATTCATGGGATAAATCTGAAATAAGCTTTCGACGGTGCTCATCATTTGCTTTCAGCTGTTTAACCAGCCCATTGAAATGTGAAGCAAGTTCACCCATCTCATCTTGTGCAGTCACCTCAACATATTCAGGATAGTTACCTTTTTTCAGCTGTTTGGCAGACTCAGTTAAGCTTCTGATCGGTTTAATTAATTTTCTGGTCAGATAAAAATGAAGAACGCTTCCGCCAACAATTGTTATAACCGAAAAAATCAATAAATAATTGAACAGGATAGCGTTGAACTGGCTTTGCTGTGAGTCATTCAAAGTACCCATGGCATCAACTAAAAAACAGGCCGTGTTATAAACTGCCAGGCCACTGAGGACAATCACTGAAGCAACAACTGCAATATTTAACAATGATAAGCGCCATAGGAATCCTTTTGGAAGGAACGATTGTATCCATTTACGCACTAACAAACTTATACCCCATTCCCCGGACTGTTTGAATGCGCTCTGGTTTGGAGGGATTCCCCTCAATTTTTTCACGGAGTTTTTTAATGTGCGCATCAATCGTCCTGTCCTGCACTGTATAATCTGCATTCGGATAGAGCTGTTCAATTAATTGTTCCCGGTTCAAGACAATATTCGGATTTTGCATAAAATAATAAAGGAGATGAAACTCGTGTTTGGTTAATTTAATCCGAGCATCATAAAGAAGCACTTCACCTTTTCGCGGCTTAATGCAAAGCCCCCCATGGACGATTTTCTGGCAAAACTGGCCTGTCCGTCTTAGAACCGCTTCCACATGTGCCATGAGCTCATCGGGATCAAATGGCTTGGTGACATAATCGTCTGCGCCCATTCGCAATCCTGAGATCTTATCATCAACCCGGGCTTTTGCCGACAGCATAATGACCGACACCTCTTTCCGCTCCTGCTCACGCACCCATTGGCAGAATTCTTCCCCGCTCGTTTTCGGAAGCATCAAATCAAGAATAACAAGACATGGATGGTATTCAAGGAAAACTTTTTTTGCCGCCTCACCATCAGCCGCTTCGATGACATCATATTTATTTTTTTCCAGATGCAGACGAATCAACTGTCTTATCATCTGATCATCTTCCACCACCAAAATCGTCTGTTGCATGATCAACACCTCTGGCTCCATTTTAATCCGGGATATCAATTATTGCATCTTTTCGAATTCCTGGACCATCAATTCATAATTCAGAGCGCCCGGTGCCTTGAATTGAATCCGGCCATTGGAATCGATCATAAAAGACGATGGGATTGGCTGAATCTGGTACTGATTGGCAACTTCTGTCTCTTCATCCATCAAGATTGGAAACGTCAATTCATACGCGTCAATAAAATCCGGAACCGCATCTCTGCTGCTTTCTGTTTCGGTCAGGTTTATCGCCAAAATCTCAACATCTTTATTTTCATAGAATTTCTGCATATCCGGCATCTCAGCCCGGCATGGCGGACACCACGTCGCCCAGAAATTCACCATCACACGCTGACCGCGATAGTCTGACAGCGCAACTTGTTCCCCTTCAAGCGTTTCCAGCTGAAAATCAGGTGCAATATTGCCGACATTCAGACCGACTGTTTCGCTTTCAGTATCTCCATTCGATTCATCCGTGTTTTCCTGAGAATTGTCATTTTCTGCCGCATTTTCCTCAACCGTAAAATCACTTTCTTCCGTCGCCTGATCATCTTGTGTGTTGATGGCCAGATCATACACTGCCCATGAAAACATCCCTGTCAGAACCAGAATAATCACTGCTTTTTTCACATTAAAAACCTCCCGTCAGCCCAGATTTGAGAACCATGTGTCTTGTACCATTTGGAGCAAAAAGTTTGATATACGCGTCATTTGGCCTGTAAACAGCA
>NZ_DATGTI010000034.1:0-4323 GCF_035301925.1 Lentibacillus sp.
ATCAATTCATATGTCCCATGCCCGTTCATCAGGACAAGCTCCGTATGACCACCGGAAACGATCAAAGCAAGAAGGGGGAATTCGAATTCCTGTTCAAACCGGTTGGCATAAATGTGTCCGGCAATATGATGAACACCAATCAATGGCTTTTGCTTGGCAAATGCCAACGCTTTTGCTGCGTTAACGCCTACCAGCAACGCCCCGACAAGCCCCGGTCCTTCTGTGACAGCAATCGCATCAATTTGCTCCCATGTCATGTTTGCTTGTTGAAATGCTTCTTCCAAAACAATTGTGATTTGTTCAACATGATGACGTGACGCGACTTCCGGTACGACGCCGCCAAATCGTTTATGACTGTCAATCTGTGAGGCGACCACATTGGAGATAATCTCATTGCCATTTTTGACTATGGCAACAGCCGTTTCATCACAGCTTGTTTCAATCCCTAATATATACGTATCGTTTCTCATGATAAATTCACCCACATAACAATCGCATCTTCCTGATTATCCGTATAGTAATGTTTTCGGATGCCACCCGGAACAAGTCCGAATTTACGGTACATCCGCTGTGCCGCTATATTGGAAACACGGACTTCAAGCGATAGCCGCTTGGCGCCCATCCCTATTGCTTGTTTCATGACATATAAAAAAAGTGTTTCTCCCAATTTCTTTCCTCGATACGCAGGCGTAATGGCAATCGTCGTAATCTGCGCATCGTCAATCACATGCCACATGCCCGCATACCCGGCTACTTGATCATCAACCAGCAGTACAAAATAATGAGCATACATGTTATCGTTCAATTCCTGCATCATAATATTTCTAGGCCACGGTGTCACAAATGAATTTTTTTCAACTTCCATAACATCATCAATATCGGACAGTTCCATCTCCCGGATAACCACGTCACCCATTTTTTCCTTGTTCCTTTTTCAGCCAGTTCGCTTCCGCTTCTGCCAGCCGTAAATAATTCGGGGTTAAGGCATGGGTGCTGTCAGGCTGTGTATGTAAGCCGGCAAAAGCTAAATGGGACGGGTCAGCCATATGACATGGCCCGTCCGGAATGACAGCCAAATCACCAAGGTTAGACTGGATCAGTTCCTCGTGCTTTTTGATATCCGGGCTTAAAAACAAAACGTTCTGGTTTCTTTCAGCCAGCGTTTTCAGCCAGTCTTCCATAAGTATATTTTGTTCCTCAACCGCTAATTCAATTTTATTATACCGGGTCTCGTACAAACCAGTATAAACGAGCCCCCGGCGTGCATCAAAAAACGGACATATGTAGGCATCATAAAAGCGACCCTGCCAGGCAAGCACTTCAAGACTGGACACCCCAACAACCGGTATATCCAGTGACCATGCCATAGACTTTGCTGTTGTCAGGCCGATTCGTACACCGGTATAGGAGCCAGGGCCTTTTGCCACCACAATTTTATCCAATTCTTCGGGCTTCACATCAACTTCATGCATCAGCTGATTGATGGCCGGCATTAACCGCACCGAATGATTCTTCTTTATATTTGTTGTGATCTCCCCAATCAACTGACCATCTTTAAGTAAAGCGACACCCAGTATTTGGTTTGATGTATCCATTGCAAGTATATTCATGACAAAAACTCCTTACAGTACGTGTTCAAAAAGGAGGATAAAGTGAAACTTCATTCAGCAGGGTGTACTTTCCCTGCTGAATGTTAGTTGAACCGAATCGGGCATTTAGGGTCAGTCAGCCGCCGTTTTTGGGCGGGTTACTGACCATTACATGCGGGATAAAGTGAAACTTCATTCAGCCGGACGCTTTTTCCCGCTGAATGTTAGTTGAACCGAATCGGGCATTTAGGGTCAGTTAACCGCCGTTTTTGAGCGGGTTACTGACCATTACATGCGGGATAAAAAAGGACTGGCAGGCTAAGTTCGTAACGTCCCGCCGCACCGCCTGCACTGGCATGTCCTATGTGTCAAAATTTCGAGGCGGCGTCATTTCGAGCTGCGGGTTGCCACAGGATGTGGTGACTTCTGCAGTTGGCGATTGACGTAGGCGCATTTAGCAGAAGGTCCCCTATTCGATGTTGTCATGTTTACCGGACTTTTTGAACAACCTTTTTACAGTGAACCGATTAAATCGGCTGTTACTGAATCAAAATGTTCACCCTTTGGGAAAATTTCTAATAAACGTGTATTATCATCAACATACGTTATGTTAATATTGAGGTATTCAGAAGGTAGGAAATCACTGATAAAGTGTGCCCATTCGACGAGACAGACACCATCACCATTAAAATATTCCTCAAAACCGATATCCTCGTCGGAATCTTCAAGGCGATAAACATCCATATGATAAAAAGGAAGTTCACCTTTGTATTCTTTAATTATATTGAATGTCGGACTATTGACGACGCGTGTCACACCAAACCCGGCGGCAAGTCCCTTGGCAAAAGTTGTTTTGCCGGCTCCAAGGTCACCTTCCAACGTGACGACATCACCCGGCTTCAAAAATTGTGCCAATTGCTCGGCAACATGTATTGTTTCCAATTCAGTACGTGTTTTAATTTGGTACGCACTCATTTTTTCACCTGCTTCAGGTGGGTATAACCCCTTTTTTCCAACCGCTTTTTTGTGTGGCTACGATCAATCAAAAGTACCTCGTGACCATTGTGACCGCTGCTGCTGACATAACCGATTTCAGTAACCGGTGTTTGTGTTGATGCAGCAGCCTGTTTCACATCTTCCCAATTACTTGGCGGAACAGCACCGAGTAATTCAAAGTCTTCCCCGCCAAACATTTTCCACTTGAACTGCTGGTCCTCATTGAATTGATGAAAGTATCTACTGACCGGCAGTTTTTCCTCATAAATGGTCAGACTAACTTGAGATGCTTCAGCCATTTCGTTCGCCTCATTTGCTATCCCATCACTAATATCATTCAATGCCAGTCTTGGCAGCATTTCCAGTTCACTGGCAAAGCGGGTCTTGATGGATGGCATTCGGTGCCGTTGATAAAAAAATGCCTTATCCGAATAATCACCCGGATGATTCAGCATAAAAAAGCCTGCCGCGGAATCCCCTAATGTGCCGGTCACAAATACAATATCGCCAAGTTTCGCCGCACTTCTGTACCTTGCTTTCCCCTGATTAACATAGCCAATGACGGTTATCGACAATACCATCGCTTTTCCAGAAATCGTATCCCCACCAATCAAATCCATTTTATGGACGTCCGCCAAATCTGTCATCCCTTTGTATAAACTGTTCAGCTCGTCCTCATTCCAGGATTGTGGTATTACGATTGACACAAGATAAAATGCCGGCATGGCCCCCATGGCAGACAAATCACTGATATTGGCTGCTAGTGTCCGATATCCAATATGAAACGGATCCATGGTTGACCTTGAAAAATGGATATTTTCAACAAAGGTATCGACGGCCGTAACAATATCCTGTGAAGATTGCCTGAAAACGGCAGCGTCATCCCCGATACCTTTAACAATTGAAGGTTGTTTATAAGTTTGTTGCTTAATGGTATTAATAAACGCAAACTCGTCCATCTATATCACCAATTTTATCACTCATTTATTTAATAATAGCAAAAATAGCTTAAAAAGGAAATTTATGAAAGGCGGCTCGATCGTTGCACATGTCCTCCTCACCGACAAGCAATATTCCGCTTTAAATATAATAATGACCGTTTTCCCATCGATGAAAACGGTCATTCAGTATTATGTATTTTATTGAAAAAATCATATTTCATCCAAAAAATCAGTTATTGATTTTATATGGCGGTCCGGACGGGACTCGAACCCGCGACCTCCTGCGTGACAGGCAGGCATTCTAACCAACTGAACTACCGGACCAGCTGGCTAATGTCAAATTGTACTGCAGAGTGCCACTAATATTCAATAGGCACCGACAACGGTTCGATGCAGTAAATTGAAAGGGGATAGTTGAACTTCACAGTACTGCTAACATTTAACGAGATTGAGTAAGTAGAAATATTTTGGTTGCGGGGGCAAGATTTGAACTTGCGACCTTCGGGTTATGAGCCCGACGAGCTACCAGACTGCTCCACCCCGCGATATAAATGAGTAATAAAATTGATACATGCATATTAAGACTGCTAATTCCGACTGTTCATCGTGTTGCACGATAATTGAAACACAAGTTATATTATAGGGTTATCTTGATTAAAATGCAAGGGTAAATTTAATTTGCACCCTCAAAACTAAATAAGAGCGGTCATTCAAACACTATTAAGCTTTGGTTAAGTCCTCGATCGATTAGTATCCGTCAGCTTCACGTGTCACCACGCTTCCACCCCGGACCTATC
>NZ_DATGTI010000035.1:0-3514 GCF_035301925.1 Lentibacillus sp.
ATCAACTATACCAAAAGTTGAGGTGTTTTTTCATGTTTTAACCTAAAGTCAAGCACTATATGTCAGATCCAACAAGCGCTGTTAGGTGTTGAATCTACTGTGATTTTCTTGGTGCGAAAGTTGAGTAATTAATATTTTCCATAACTTCATTTATCGAAATGTTACCATAAAACAATATTGTTACCACTCTTTTACTTCCGCCGTTTCATACCATTAGATGCGTCTTCTGAAAAGAAAGAAAAGATCGTATGTCAGATCAATTTCTGTCTCAGTTGCCATTTTGATCCGGCAAAGTCATTGAGCATATTTTAGAAACTTTTAAAATTCATTCCGCACCTTTAATCAAACGTTTGATTAATTGTTTTAAAGCTTGATGAACTATTGAGCAAGCCTACATCGACAAATCATTCCCTGTTACAAATATTATCTTTCCCGGAACCAATCTCAAGCATATACTCATAATCCTGCATATTCCGATTGGCCATAACCATCCTGCGAACAAAGCTCCCGTAAGGCTTTATAAACTGTGAAAATAACGTCTCGATTTGGATTCTGCCGCTCTTACTTCCCCACAGAGCAAAAAATAATCACCCACAAAAGGGGTGATTAAATCTTCCTATGCCAATTGCTGATGCAAAAATTCACTGACCGATTCGGGTGTTTTTGTATCAGCACTATGCTGATGGGCGAGCTTTTCCCCATCTTTAAAAATCAAAATGCTTGGAATGCCCATCACTTCATATTTATCGGCGATGCCTTTCACTTCATCACTGTTGATTTCATACCAGTCATAATTATTAAATTCATCCATGACATCGCCAATGAACATATCCATACGTTTGCAATCCGGGCACCAGTCCGCGAAAAATTTCACAATAACCGGCTCATCTGACTGAATGATGTCATTGAATTGTTCCTCTGTCTCAATATGTTTCATGTTCGAACCCCCTTATCGTTTCTATCTACATTTTACCTATTTTAATCCGACATGTCTTTTAGTTTGTTCACGACTCATATTCAACTTTTCCAAGCACATAAGCTGCAGCCAATCCCAACGCAAATGTGGCAATACTCAACAGCCCCAGTGAAATCTCTACCGGCCACCCCGGAAACACGACGAAAACTGATCCGATGACCATGCCGATAATCACCGCAAATGTTCCAGTATAATATCTGTTTAAAAAGAAATTAACAATCTTGCTCATGAAAACAATGCCAAGAACAATCCCTGCACCAGTAACAGCAATAATATCAAGCTGTAAATTACTGACTGCGCCAATGATAGTTGTATACATCCCCATAATCAACAGCATGAGCGATCCGCTGATACCAGGTAGAACGAGTGCACTGCTGGCAATAAATCCGGAAAAAAACAGCTTAATATAAGTGGAAGTCGTCATATTTTCAATAACAGGTCCCTCACTGGCCTGTAGAAACGCCAAAGAACCAACAAGCGCAGCACCTATTAATAGTATCAAAATATGTTTAGCCTGAAATTTGTTTTTCGCATCAGCTTTATGGAACAAATAGGGCAGCACACCCAAAATCAGCCCCAAAAAGAAAAATTTCGTCGGTCCGGGATAATTCTCAAACAGCCAATCAATCACATTACTCAGTAAAAATATAGCCGTTACGATCCCAATACCCAGCGGAATCAAAAAGCCCAGCTGTTTTTTCCAATCCTTGCTCATAAATCCGTTAATGGCTGCAATCAGCCGCTCATAGATTCCGAGCAGAACAGCAATCGTTCCCCCGCTCACACCCGGGATGACATCACTCGCACCCATCACCAGACCGCGATAAATATTTTTCCATTCCATTATTAAAAATCTCCCTTGTCCAGTACTCTTATAAAAATCATAAGTTAATCATATCAAAATATGCTTGCAAATCACATGAAAATTTTATATACTTTCGTGACAGCTATTTTGTATTACAAGATAGCTTTTTTAAAGGTCTAGTATCTTGTATGACAAGGCAGGTTAAAAGCATGTCACTTAGAAGTCAATTATTAAAAGGTATTCTGGAAGGGTGTATTTTATCCATTATCCAACAGCAGCCGACATACGGCTATGAACTTTCTGTAAAACTGCAGGAATTCGGGCTGAATGATGTCAGTGAAGGGTCCATCTATCCGATTTTATTACGCCTGCAAAAAGAAAAATTAATCCAGGGTGAAATGAAAAAGTCGGAATCTGGACCGAAGCGGAAATATTATTATTTAACCGACGAAGGGTACGAATCATTAAAACAATTTATCCATCACTGGACAACGATTAAACAGCCGGTGGACAATATTATCGAAAAAGGAGGCCAAATAAGATGAACACAAAGGATCTCATTGAAATACCCGCACGAATTTGCAGAGCGGGTATTTCATACGAATCATTCCTCAATAAACTCCAATTCCGGAACCCACTGTGACATGTGGTCCTTCATCTCCTGATAATGTTCCGGGGCATTTGCCAGTTCATCATTTGTCAGTTGATACATTGGTGCTACTTCATAATTCGCCTGATTTTTGAACTTCACAAAGGTCGGCATAAACTTTGGCGCTTTTACTTCGATATTTTCCTCGTCACCGTCAATCGTTTTCTGAATGGTAAATCTAAAAATGCCGCCGATCCGGCGATAAAACTCATCCTGCCCGGAAAGAAAATTGCCGAGTGAATAAGCAACAAGCGTCTGATGACCATCCTCACCCTCAACCCAATCAACCGGCTGCAGCACATGCGGGTGATGGCCTAAAACAACATCAACGCCTTCATTGGCCAGAAACTGGACAAGATCCTTTTGTTCCTCGCTTGGCATGCGCTCATACTCATTACCATAATGCAGACTCAAGACGACAGCATCAGCCTGTTGTTTGGCCTCGCTTATCCGATCTGCCATTACCTCCCGATTAATCAAATTCACCAAATGATCTTTTCCTTCCGGGACCGGAATACCATTTGTGCCATAGGTATACGCCAAAAATGCCACTGAAATGCCTTCATCCGTTTGGTAGACACGTATGTTTTCACGGTCAGCCTCGTCTTTATAAGCACCTGTATACATCATATCGATATTTTCCCAATGGCTAATCGCATTCATAATTGCCTCCTCACCGCGATCCAGTGTGTGGTTATTGGCAAGCGAAACGACATTGACACCGGCATCCTTCAAAGCATCCCCGACAGCATACGGACTGTTAAATGCCGGATAGCTTGACAAGCCCAGCTCTTCGCCTCCGAGCATCGTTTCCTGGTTGGCAAAAGTAATCGTCGTATCATTTAAAAAGGGCTTAACCCGCTTAAGCATTGGTCTGAAATCATACGTGCCACCGGCTGTCCGTGCATCTTCATAAACGGTTTCATGGATCAGCATATCCCCGATGGCAGAGAGGGTTATCTCTTGTTCTGTGAGAGCAGATATTTGAGGTTTTTCTTTTACTTCCAGTTCTGTCGATCCCTGGTGATCTGCCGCATCTTTCGGATCAAGTGACTGTTCCGTACAGCCAGCCATGAAAACAGCA
>NZ_DATGTI010000036.1:0-41222 GCF_035301925.1 Lentibacillus sp.
GTGGTAGAGCAATCGGCTGTTAACCGATCGGTCGCAGGTTCGAATCCTGCCTGTGGAGCCACGTGGCGGCGTAGCTCAGCTGGCGAGAGCGTACGGTTCATACCCGTGAGGTCGTGGGTTCGATCCCCTCCGCCGCTACCAATTATATGGCGGCCGTGGCGAAGTGGTTAACGCACCGGATTGTGGCTCCGGCATTCGTGGGTTCGATCCCCACCGGTCGCCCCATAGTCCATATTATAGCTTGTTATACGGACCCTTAGCTCAGCTGGTCAGAGCTATCGGCTCATAACCGATCGGTCGCAGGTTCGAATCCTGCAGGGTCCACCACTCATATTTGGAGGTATACCCAAGTCTGGCTGAAGGGATCGGTCTTGAAAACCGACAGGCGGGTCAAACCGCGCGGGGGTTCGAATCCCTCTACCTCCTCCATACATAACGAACAGGTATCTGATGTTAGAAGTCAGATGTCAGAAACCGATAGAAAAATCCCATATACGGGGCTTGTGAGAAGCATATACGTCATCGAATATTACGAATTCAATAAATCATATTGCGTAAAGTTCTAACATCATGAGACGAGAACGGATTAAGAGAAAAACTTCATACGGCTCGGTAGCTCAGTCGGTAGAGCAACGGACTGAAAATCCGTGTGTCGGCGGTTCGATTCCGTCCCGAGCCACTTTTCAAAACAAGCGCTGAAGCTTGTTTTTTTGTATGGTTGCACTTGTAATTGTAATTCAGCGACAACCTGCATAACCTTTGTGAGATCTCGTCCCTTGCAATCCACTTATGATTAGTTCTTGATTCATTCAACCAGCAGCGACATTTGTTTGCAATGCTACTAGTGTTAATATCCCGAATTTCAAGGCTTAATACCCATCGAGATGTTTGCGCTTCAAAAGGAATGTTTTAATCTTTCATTTTCGATCGTTTGGCTTATATTAAACACGGGAATATTTAATGGTGACGGGGATTTTACTGTTTACATTATGAAAAAATGCATTTAATTTGCATGTATATCATGGCTCTGATACCTTTAATGTAAAGGGTGAATTTTCAATCCTTTTAATAAGATATATTAAGGAGGACATTAGAAATGGCAAAATTTGAACTACCAGAACTACCATATGCATATGATGCTTTAGAACCTACCATCGACAAAGAAACCATGAATATTCACCACACAAAGCATCACAATACTTACGTAACAAAACTGAATGCTGCACTTGAAGGAAAGGCAGACCTTCAGAACAAGTCACTTGAGGACTTGGTTGGCAATCTTGACGCTGTGCCTGAAGAGATTCGTACAGCTGTCCGTAATAATGGCGGTGGACATGCAAACCATAGTCTTTTCTGGAAAGTCATGTCACCAAATGGCGGCGGCGAGCCATCAGGTGAATTAGCAGATAAAATCAATAGCACGTTTGGAAGCTTTGAAAAATTCAAAGAAGAATTTGAAACTGCTGCAAAAGGACGTTTTGGCTCCGGCTGGGCATGGTTGGTTGTTAACAATGGTGAACTGGAAATTACGGATACACCAAACCAGGACACACCTTTAATGGAAGGTAAAACACCTATATTAGGTCTAGACGTGTGGGAGCATGCTTACTATTTGAAATATCAAAATAAACGCCCTGAATATGTTGCCGCATTCTGGAATGTCGTCAATTGGGACCAAGTGGCAAAAAATTATAACGAAGCAAAATAATGTGAAACTTAAACATTGATTCATGAAGACACGGGTTTTTCCCGTGTCTTTTTCATTGCCGGCTTGAATGCTCAACACATTGCTGAATCGGCTTTTTCCCATTATGATGAGGGCATCCGTATATACTTTTGACTGCATATCTGACCTTAATTTGTTCAAACTATAAATGAACAAAAAGGAGTAATGGATATGCATAAAGCCTTGGAACATATAGCCGGAAAAATTGAAATAAGCCGGGATCTTATTTTCCTGCTGGTGATTGGCGGGTTATATTCCCTCAGTATTTTCCTTTCCAATACATTCGTGAATATTTACTTATGGAAACAGGCTGGTGATTATACAACGATCGCCTTTTATAATTTGGGAATTTATTTATTCCAGCCGATTTCATTTATTTTGGCAGGTAAAATAGCCAAGAAAATTGATCGCGTTAT
Source organism: Lentibacillus sp. (assembly GCF_035301925.1). Lineage (GTDB taxonomy): Bacteria > Bacillota > Bacilli > Bacillales > Amphibacillaceae > Lentibacillus. The sequence goes on from NZ_DATGTI010000036.1 coordinate 2,143, forward strand.
TGTACTGCGTTTAGGGGTAATCTTCTTATCTCTATTTTTTTTGAGTGTATTACTTATTGCCGAAGATGCTTCCACGTACAATTTTATGCTTGGCAGTGTATTAGGTGTTGGTTATGGGTTTTACTGGCTCGCTTTCAATGTGCTCACATTTGAGATTACAGAACCCGAATCACGGGATTTTTTTAACGGTTTTCTTGGGGTGCTGCAATCTTTTGCAGGTATGATCGGACCATTACTTGCTGGTACCATCATTGCAGCAATGGAGGAGAACATTGGTTACAGCGTTATATTTACAATCTCCTTCATACTTTTCATCGGTGCAGTGGTCTGCAGTTTTTTTCTGAAGCAACGCCAGGCAGAGGGGCTGTTCCATTTTAAACGCATTTTAATTGAAAGAAATCATAACAAAAATTGGAAAAGGGTTTTAAATGCTCATATATCACAGGGGCTCCGGGAAGGAATATTTTTATTCGTTATTTCCATTTGGGTCTTCATTACCACTCAGAGTGAATTTGCTTTGGGGATATTTAATTTGTTCCTGTCAGGATTGTCATTTATTTTTTATTTTATCGTGACAAAATGGGTAAAACCGTCACTGCGGAAAAAGGCAATCCTGACAGGTGCGTTAATCTTATATTTATCGATTTACATCATTCTGTTTGATATCAGTTATATACAGCTGATGATTTACGCCGCTCTCATCGGTATTGCCTATCCGATTGTAAACGTTCCATATGCTTCCCTGACGTATGATGTGATCGGAAAAGGGTGGAAAGCGAAAGAACTGCGTGTTGAATATATTGTGGTAAGGGAATTATTTGTCAATATCGGACGGGTATTGTCCATCGTCACTTTTTTAGTCGCTATCTCATTATTTCCGGCAGAAAAAATCATTCCATATTTGCTTGCCATTTTTGGCCTTGGACATGTGTTTATTTATCTTTTTGTTAAGGATATTTATCTGGGGAGTTCCGGCAAAAAAGATGTCATAACAAAAGAGCCGGTAACTGATGAAAAAAATCGGTGAAACCTCTTAGATTTCAAGTCAGGAAATGGTATAATACAGAGGATAGCATTATTTTGCATGTAACGGACAGAAAACCCAAAAAAAGCGGGATAGCTGTCCTAAATGTCTGATTCTGTTCGGGCCTGCACGATGCAGGTCTCAAAGGCGTTGCAACAGGACAAGGAAAGCTGCGACACGAAGCATCGCACGAAGAAAAAGTGCATTCTTTTTTCGAGGACGCGCGAGTACTTAGCCTTTGTTCCCCTGATTCAGTGGGGGAAGGACACCGTCTGAATGAGTTTCACTTTATCCCGCATGTAATGGGCTGTAATCCCCCAAAAAAACGGGGCATAACAGCCCCTAAATGCCCGATTCTGTTCAACTAACATTCAGTGGGGGAAGGACATCCCACTGAATGAGTTTCACTTTATGTTTAGGGTGAGGAGTATGGTTTTAAAAAAGAAGAAGAAACAGAAAAAATCCCAACTGCCTTTGCGTTTAAATATACTCTTTTTCATCGTATTTTTACTGTTTTCGATATTGGTATTGCAATTAGGTGTTGTTCAGATTTTGAATGGGGAAGCATTTCAGGCTGAAATTGACCGGACGACAAACGACTACACCGAAATACCTGTTCCCCGCGGCAAAATGTACGACCGCAACGGAAATCTGATTGTCGGAAACGATGCCCAGTATTCGATAACATATACACCGGAAAAAGGGGTACAAGCGGAAGACAGGCTGGATGTGGCTGAAAAATTAGCGGAATATATTTCAATGGATTCAGAGGAACATTTGGAAGGTATTACACTGCGGAATAAAAAAGAATATTGGTACCTGAAAAATACTGATGAAGCCGAAAGCCTGCTGTCACAGGAAGAAGCTGAAGCCAAGGAAATGGATAATGGTGAACAATATAATGAGATTATTGACCGTATCGATGAAGACCAGGTGGATGATTATTCCAAACAGCAGCTTGAGGTTATTGCTATTAAAAAAGAAATGGATAAAGCTATGGCATTGACACCGCAAGTGATCAAAAATGAAGATGTAACACCTAAAGAATTTGCCCGTGTTTCTGCACATCTGGAAGAGCTGCCCGGTGTCAATGCGACAACTGACTGGGACAGGGAATATCCGTATGACGAAACATTCAGGGATTTTGCCGGATCCATTACATCCGAGTCACAGGGAATCCCACAGGCACAGGAAGATTATTACCTGACGAGAGGGTACAGCCGTAATGACCGTGTCGGCAACAGCGGGCTGGAAGAACAATACGAAGGTGTCCTGCGCGGACGCAAGGAAAAAATTCAATATACGACGGATTCAAACGGAACGATCGTGGATTCGGAGGTCGTTGTTGAAGGGCAGCGCGGAAAAGACCTGGTCCTGACGGTCGATATGGAACTGCAGCAGAAAGTCGATGAGGTTATCCGTGAAGAAATGGAGACGGCCATCCAGAAAAGTCCAAGTGAAAACAAGTATTTGCAAAATGCGATGGCAGTGGTGATGGACCCGAACACAGGTGAAATTCTTGCAGCCAGCGGGCAGCATTATGATCACGAAGAAGGCGAATTCACCAATATGGGAACATCAACCATCTATAATGCCACTGCGCCCGGGTCATCCATTAAAGGGGCGACGATGCTGGCAGGTTATCAATCAGGGGTAATTGAATTTGGACAGCAGTTTTATGATACACCTATTAAAATTAAGGGTACGCCGGAAAAAAGCTCTTGGAAAAACCTTCAGTGGGTTAATGATCTTGAAGCATTAGAACAATCATCCAACGTTTACATGTTTTATATTGCCATGCGAATGGCCGGCGAGTATAATTATGAGCCCAATAAATCGATTAATATTGATTATGCTGCCTTTGATGAAATGCGCAATTATTTTGGGCAGTTCGGCCTGGGTGTTTCAACCGGCGTGGACTTTCCGTATGAATCAACCGGCTATCAGGGGACAAATCCGATGGCAGGTAACCTGCTTGACCTGGCGATCGGGCAATATGACACTTACACAACGATGCAACTGGCACAGTATGTCTCAACGATTGCCAATGACGGGTACCGCGTACAGCCGCATTTCATGAAAAGTATCCATAATCCCGTTCCACATGAAGAAGGTCTTGGTCCGGTTTATAAAAGCAATAATACAGAGGTTATGAACCGGGTCCAAATGAGCGACAGTGAAATTGAGCGTGTTCAGGAAGGTTTCCGCCGTGTATTCCAGGAACCGAACGGAACAGCTTCGGCTCATTTTGCCGATAAACCATATGATGCTGCCGGAAAAACGGGGACGGCTGAATATGATATCTATGAAAATGGCGAATTACAGGCTTCAACGGAAAATCTGTCCCTTGTCGGATACGCACCCTATGATGATCCGGAAGTCGCTTTTGCCCTTATTGTACCGCGTGTAGGAGAAGGGAATAATATAAACCATGAAATCGGCAAAGGCATTTTGGACGCTTATTTTGAATTAGAAAATGAAGACGATGAAGAAGAATAAAGCCTGACGATTCAGCTGCCTGAACGCTTAATAAAGTGTTCAGGCATTTTTTTGTTGTACACCCCTTCACCCCTATAATCGAAACAAACTGCAAAAAGGGGCATGACTTTTTAAAAAAATCATGCCCCTTTTTTGGTATTTCATACGATTATAGGGGTAGAAGGGGACTTTTCAATAAATCTATCAACTTTACATTCTTTTTACATTAGATTAATAGGGACTTAATACTCATTCGTTATGATAAGAATTGCAGGAGGGGAAACGTGATTCTGTTCCTGACAAAAAATCACCTTAACAGGGGGCTCTTAAATGAAGTCAAGATCATTATTCACAGCACTTGCATTGGCATTTTTACTCGTATTGCTGGCAGCTTGCGGCAATACAGAAGGCAGTGAGAATGGAGAAGAGAGTGGAAATGCTGAAGGAGGAAGCAGTGAAGAAAATGCTGAATCCAGCGAACAAACAGAAGTTATAGTCGATGGATCATCCACCGTCTTCCCAGTTATGGAAGCTGTAGCTGAAGAATATCAAACGGAAAACCCGGATGCTCGTGTGAGCATTGGTAGCTCCGGAAGCGGCGGCGGCTTTGAAAAGTTTGCTGCTGGTGAAACGCACATTTCAAATGCTTCCCGTCCGATTAAAGAAGAAGAAATACAAGCACTTGAAGACGCAGGAATTGAATACACTGAATTCCAAATAGCACTTGACGGTCTGTCAATTGTAGTGAACAAGGAAAATGACTGGGTTGATCAGCTGACAATTGACCAATTGAAGCAAATGTGGTCAGCAGATGGCGACGTCACAACATGGTCTGATGTAAATGAAGAGTGGCCGGATGAAGAAATCGAATTTTACAGCCCGGGCGCGGATTCCGGTACAGCCGATTACTTTAGTGAAGTAGTACTGGGAGAAGAAGGATCATTTCGCCAGGATGCCACATTATCTGAGGATGACAATGTCCTTGTACAAGGTGTAACAGGCTCGCCAAATGCTATCGGATACTTTGGATATGCTTACTATGCTGAAAACACGGATCAACTGAAAGCAGTACCGATTGTTAACGATAGTGGTGAAGCGGTGGCACCAGATTCGGAAACTGTTCAATCAGGTGAGTATAATCCTTTCTCAAGACCGTTATTCATCTATGTGAAACATGAAGCACTGCAGGACGAATCAGTCTACAATTTCGCTAAATATGCACTTGAAAATGCAGGTGAAATGGCAGAATCAGTAGGCTATGTTGCGCAGCCTGAAAGTGAATATGAAGACATGCTGTCAACGCTGGATGAGGTTGCCGGAAAATAATCCTGAGCTATAAAAGAAAATCATAAAGAATGGTGAGGGGAGGTGTATCATGATACCTTTCCTCACTTGCCTTTTGTATCATAATATTTATATTATTTTGCTTATTTTTCCCCGCATGAACGGACAGTAAACCGCCAAAAAACGGCGGGTAACACAGTCCGTACATGCCCGATAAGTTTCACTACCATTCAGCGGAAAAATACGCCCGCTGAATGAAGTTTCACTTTATGTAAAAGAGGGATATATTTATGGCCGTTGACGTTAAAGAATTGATGAAAGAAAAAAAATCCAAGGGTTCTTTACAAACATTTACAGAAAAAGCGGCACCAGCTTTTTTTCTGGTTTGTTCCATTGTATCGATACTCGCAACAATCGGTATTGTTCTCACATTGCTGATAGAAACCATTACGTTTTTCACACGTGTCCCTTTCATGGAATTTATAACGGGGACAAAATGGTGGCCTTTTGGCGAAAATGCGAGCTATGGCATTCTGCCGTTAATCTCCGGAACACTGCTGATTACAGTGATTGCTATGATCGTGGCTATCCCGTTCGGACTGGCGTCAGCCATCTATCTGAGTGAGTTTGCATCTGAAAAAGTGCGTAAAGTTGTCAAACCTATTCTTGAAGTATTAGCGGGTATTCCGACAATTGTATATGGGTTCTTTGCACTGACATTTGTAACACCGCTGCTGCAGGTGTTCATTCCCGATCTTCCAATTTTTAATGCGCTGAGCCCGGGGATTATTGTGGGTGTCATGATCATTCCGATGATTGCTTCACTTTCTGAAGATGCCATGAGTTCTGTGCCCAATTCTATGAGGGAAGGTGCGCTGGCCATGGGATCCACCAGACTTGAAGTGGCTTTGAAGGTTGTTGTTCCCGCAGCACTATCAGGAATTATTGCATCATTCGTGTTGGGTATTTCACGGGCTATCGGAGAAACGATGATTGTGTCTGTTGCTGCCGGCTCAACACCAACACTTACGCTGGATGTTACGGAATCGATACAGACAATGACCGGGTATATCGTGCAGGTGGTACTTGGTGATGCTTCCTATGGCACAACCACTTATTACAGTATTTATGCAGTCGGAATGACTTTATTCCTATTTACGCTAATAATGAATCTCCTATCACAATATATTTCCCGCCGCTTCAAGGAGGATTACTGATATGAACTTGGTCGACAAACAGTTGGTTCAAAATAAAATGAATAATCGGATCATCAAGGGCCGGATCATGCGGGCGGTGTTTTTCCTGGCTACAGCATTTGGAATCGCTGTTCTGGCAGTCTTGCTTTATCGAGTATTTTCAGAAGGTCTTCCTTATTTGGATTGGCAATTTTTGACCAGCTTTGCATCCCGTTTCCCCGAAGAAGCCGGTATAAAAGCTGCGATTTTCGGTACGCTCTGGGTGATGGCTGTCACCGCTCCGGTTTCGATAATATTGGGTGTTGGGACGGCTATCTATCTTGAGGAATATGCAAAAGAAAACAAATTTACGCGTTTTATACGCATGAATATATCAAATTTGGCAGGGGTCCCATCTGTTGTCTTTGGACTCTTGGGTCTGACAGTTTTTGTTCGCCTGCTGGAAATGGGCCGGAGTGTTATTGCCGGTGGACTGACCATGAGCCTGTTAATCATGCCGATTATTGTTGTGGCAGCATAGGAAGCCATCAGATCCATTCCGCAAAACCAGTATGAGGCGTCTTACGCGATGGGGGCTACAAAATGGCAGACAGTCCGGCGAGTGATACTACCAGCAGCAATTCCCGGCATGTTGACCGGCAGTATATTGGCTTTATCACGGGCTATTGGTGAGACGGCACCCTTATTGACGATCGGCGCAATGTCATTTGTCGCCTATACGCCGGGAAGTATCTGGGACAGTTTCACGGTGCTACCGATCCAAATATACAATTGGACCGGCAGGCCGCAGGAAGAGTTTCATATTATCGCTTCAGCAGGTATTATTGTGCTGCTTGTAGCCCTAATACTGATGAATTCTATCGCTATTTTCATACGGAACAAATTTTCTAAACGTTATTAGTAATTAATCGGGAGGTTTTGTCATGACTGATGCAACTGAGAACAAACAGATATCGATCGCCAATACAAATGAACCGGATAAGGAAGAGAAGAAATCCATTTATTCAATTGATAATTTTAATTTATGGTATGGTGATAACCAGGCACTTTACGATGTGCAGCTGGAAATCCCCATGAATAAAGTGACAGCGATTATTGGACCATCCGGCTGCGGCAAATCAACGTTTATTAAGGCGCTGAATCGGATGGTTGAGTTGGTGCCGTCCGTTAAGATGAGCGGAAGCATTAAATATAATGATAAAGAAATATTCAGTCCGAAGTTTAAAGTAGAAGATTTAAGAACAAGCGTTGGGATGGTATTTCAAAATCCGAACCCTTTTCCAAAATCTATTTATGAAAATGTTGTCTACGGTCCGAAAATACACGGTATTAAGAAAAAGAAGGTACTTGATGAGATAGTTGAAAAAAGCCTAAAAGAAGCCGCCCTTTGGGATGAAGTGAAGGATCGGCTGAATGAAAATGCATTTGGACTTTCCGGCGGACAGCAGCAGCGGCTATGCATTGCCAGATGTCTGGCTATTGAACCGGAAGTGATCTTGATGGATGAGCCCACTTCAGCATTGGACCCGATATCCACTACTAAGATTGAGGAACTTGTCCAATCCCTTAAGAAAGATTATAGTATTGCCATTGTGACACACAACATGCAGCAAGCAGCCAGAATATCGGATAAAACAGCATTTTTCCTGAATGGGGAAGTCATTGAATACAGCAACACCGATAAACTTTTCTCCAATCCGGACGATAAGCGTACAGAGGATTACATTACCGGCCGCTTCGGCTAATAAGGAGAGGATTATGATGGTTGCCAGAGAGCAGTTTGAAACGGATTTGAAACATATTAAAGAAGACATTATGGCCTTATCGAATATGGCGGTGAATGCCTTACGTGAAGCAGTTGATGCATTGTATAACCAGGATATAACCCTGGCAAGGGAAGTGATCGATAAAGACAGGGCTGTCGACAAGCAGGAACACACGATCAATGATCAGACGATTTTACTCATTGCCAAACAGCAGCCGGTCGCAACGGATCTGCGGCGGCTGGTGATAGCACTGCAGATAACGGCTGATATCGAACGAATGGCTGATAATGCCAAAAATATTGCTAAGTCAACGCTTCATCTTGGGGAGGATCATCGTTTGACAGTCCATCCAAGGATTAAAGACATGCGGGATATGGCAATTGATATGAATCAAACCGCCATGCGGGCGTTCCAATATGATGATATCTCAATAGCCCGCAAATTATCGGAAATGGACGACGAGGTCGATCAGTTATATGAAATGATCATCCATGATATTTTAAACGAAACGGCCACTAATCCGGAAAAAATCCAGTACGTTATGCAAATGGCATTCAGCGCCCGCTACATTGAGCGATTTGCCGATCATATTACAAATATCGGAGAAAGCATTATATATCTTGTTAAAGGTCAATCGTATAAATTAAATTGATATAAAAAAAAGCTGTATTGCTTCTTGCAATACAGCTTAATTTGTAATGGTTTCGGCAATTTCGTAATGATCCATGTCACTTGACAGTTCAAATTCACCCAGCTGAACCAATTCAACGTAACCTTCATCTTCAAGATATTCTGTAAACGCATCAGAATCATCGATAATATCATTTTCTTCCAGTGTTTGACTAATCTTGGATGGTGCCATACCCGACTCGACTGTCAGCGTGTAGGTTGTCGGCTTGTTTTCATCCGTTTCATCTGAATTGTTTTCCTCATCATTGTTGTTATCGCTGCCTTCATCTGTCTCAGTTTCACCCGACGCAGTTTGGTCCTGTTCTTCACTACTTTCATTGTCACTGTCATTATTTTCGTCAGCATTATTATCTGAATCCACAGAAACAGAAATATACTCAGAATCTGTTAACACATGGTAACCTTCTGACTCTATCACCTCGATCATATCCTCTGTCGCTATATCCTCAACGTCAGTTTGCGAATCACCGGCGAAGTAAAATGCACCGAGCATAATGATACCGGCTGCCAGCAGACCAATTGCAAACGAACGGATAGTTTGTTTCATAATGCTCCGCACTCCTATCTCTCTTCAACATAGTTATCGGTTTTATGTATCGTATCATCGGAAAAATCATCTGTAAGCAGTTCTTCTTCCAGAACCTTAATTTTTTTCTTCATTTGATAATTTTCCTGCATGGTTGAAATCGAAAGTTGTTCTAATTCACTTTCCAGATCGTCAAATTTATCGTTCATAAAAAACGACAGAATCAGCAGCACAACTGCAAGGACGATAACGGCGATTATCGTATAAAACATATTCCTTCCCTCCATTCATGTGTATCAATACAGTTATAACATACATTGTCGAAAAGAGAAATAATCAAAATTTAACAAATCACCAGCTTGAATATTTTTCGAACTTCTGCTATTATAATTAGGGTCTGAAAAGTGATGAAAAAGGTTTTGTGAAACTGCTATTTATTGTTTGGAGGGAAAGGTATGCGCGTAAATATTACATTGGCCTGTACAGAAACAGGTGACCGCAATTATATTACGACAAAAAATAAGCGCACAAACCCGGAACGTTTGGAGCTTATGAAATATTGTCCACGACTGAAAAAACACACATTGCATCGTGAGACGAAGTAATGAACGAATAACGCCGCTCCTGCCATTTCTGTGGCAGGAGCTTTCTATTATTGTCGTAAATGTTTATAATGGGGCTGGGGTGATGAAATGGGGAAAACGAAACTGCGGACTGACATCATTCAGAAATTAAAAGCTTTATCGGCTTCGGAAAAGAAAAAGATTGAAACGAAACTCACAGAGCATCTAACGACATCTAACGTCTGGCGACAGGCTGATATAATTGGCATAACCATTTCACATGGGTTTGAATGGAATACAAATCCAATTATTGAAACAGCTTGGCGGTACGGCAAAAAAGTGTGTGTCCCCAAATGCCGCCCAAAAGAACGCCAACTTGATTTTTATATCATCACCAGTTATGACCAGTTGGAAGTCGTCTATTATAATCTGCAAGAACCAATACCACACAAAACCGAAAAATTAACCAAACATAAAATTGATTTGCTCATTGTTCCTGGTTTGCTGTTTGACAGGAAAGGTTATCGGATCGGTTTTGGCGGTGGCTATTATGATCGCTTTTTAACTGATTTCCGGAATACAAAACTGTCATTGGCGGCGACTATGCAAATCATTGAGGAAATACCGGCTGACCCATATGACATTCCGGTAGATGATATCATAACAGAAAAAGGCTTTCTAAGGCAGGTGGCATTCTAAATGGATCTGTCCCGTTATTCAAGACAGATGTTATTTGAACCGATCGGAGATGACGGACAGCGACAATTATCACACACTACTGCGCTTGTGGTGGGGGCAGGTGCATTGGGTACAGTTATCTGCAATCAGCTGGTGCGTGCAGGAATCGGTAAACTGCGGCTGATTGATCGTGACTATGTGGAAATGAGCAATTTACAGCGACAGATGCTGTTTGATGAAGAAGACGTCAAACATTTTTTACCAAAAGCGATTGCGGCGAAAAACAAATTGGAAAAAATGAACAGTCAGGTCACAATCGAGGCGATTGTTGGAAACGTTTCCGTTGAAAATATCGATCATCTGATAAAAGATACAGACGTTGTTCTTGATGGCACTGATAATTTTTCGACACGATATCTCTTAAACGATGCCTGCTTTAAATATCAGATTCCGTATTCGTATGGCGGCGTTGTCAGCTCCCGCGGCATGACTGCTTTTTTTATCCCGGGAAAAACGCCCTGTTTGCGGTGTATAACAAAAGAAGGAGAAGGCAGTGGCCAGACGTGTGATACGGTGGGTGTTATTTCACCTGCAGTCGATATGGTTTCTTCCTTTCAGGTGACGGAAACATTAAAATATTTGACCGGGAATCAACATGCATTGCGTCATACATTAAAAACATTTGATGTATGGCATAACCGTCATTATGATATGAAACTGGCCGAGTCTGATCCAAACTGTCCAGTATGCCGGCAAAATTCATTCCCTGCCTTGCAAAAATCAGCGGAAAATGAAGAAACCGTACTATGTGGACGGGATACAGTCCAGATTCACCGCAAATCGGACATTAACCTTGAGGAATGGGAAAATAAATTAGCAAAAATTGCCAACATCAAACGAACACCTTTTTTATTAAAAGCGTCGATTCGGGAGGGGACGCATTTTGTGATGTTTAAGGATGGGCGTGTTCTCGTCCAGGGAACTGAAGATCCTGTTGAGGCACGAACCTTGTATGATCGATATATCGGTTCCTGATGCATAATCTCTTATGAATGGAAGATAACTATGAATACCACATTATGAGAAAAGGGTGTCAGGAATGAGAGTCTTTACTGTTCTTACAGTGATAATGACAATTGCTGCCGTGATTTTCAGGTGGCGGTACCGGATTATGAATACCTTATTGGCAATCAGTTTTCTACGGCGCGCAGCAGTCATGATTTCAATGAATATGCCGGCCATCCGCGAGAAAATCATGCCGACTTTATTTCAACGTCAGACAGTCAAATAATCATTCCAGGAAGCTGTTAAACCAACAGCTTCTTTTCTTTGCATAAATGAGGTTGTTCAAATTTATACTTCTCATAATATTATAATACAGCTGATTGGGCTAAACGAAACGGAATACGCTTCGGTTCATCAGGATTTCAACATTTTTAAAGCTCCTTTTCCGCAAAATAAAATAGGATCGTGTTGCTAAATTGAAAGAGGTTGTTCTAAAGGTACTGTATAAATGACCTGTTGTACAGAGGTTCTTCTTCTAAAACCGCCCATGACAATCGCCAATGCAGAAAGACACCACAAAACACGAGAAGCCCGCTTCCTGGATAAGCGAGGTTGATTCACGGGAGCTTTCCTTTTATTTGAAACAGCAGTGGCTCAAATTTTAACGCACAGGAAGAAAGTTAGCCGACCGTATTTTTTTGGATACACACTAAAAGAAAAATAGGATAATGTAAGAAATTTTGGTACCATGGCTCTAAGGGGGAAAATGAATGTACCTGGATGAAAGCTACACGATGTATACATTAGCCTGTCATTTGACCGAAACAGATGGGTTCGAACTAATACATATCAATAAAGATGAAGAAATTTGGCTGGAAAAAAAGCAAGGCAAAACATCAAGCGTTGTCCGTTTGTTTCATGGCGGTTTTGACTGGAAAAATCATTTAAAACAGGATATCGGACAGGTTTTTCAGAAAGTAAAAGCCATCAAGCGGCATTTACGGGGAAAGCATATCGAAATACATAATGTCTACTTTGCTGAATATGCCCCTGTTGACGATTGGGACATCCTGAAAAAGCCGATGCAATTAAAGGAAAAAAATCCAATCAACATGAAGGTGTATTATTTATCTGAAAACGAAAAAGAAGAAGAACTGGCAAGATTACAGAATGGTGTTGGAAGCACATTTCAGCTGTCGGATGAAAATCTTTCTGAAGCTGATAAAGAAGCGGCGGTACATAACTGTCGAAGAAAATTAGCCGGACAGTTGAAACGGAAGGAGAAAGAATTCCATGAGATTTTCTCATATGGTAAGCCTTTTCTGACGTACATTTTGCTGGCTATCAATATCCTGATATTTTTCCTGCTGGAAATGAACGGCAACAGCACCTCGACGGCAACATTAATCGAATTTGGTGCAAAATATAACCCGGCTATTATCGAAAATGGTGAATGGTGGCGGATTATCACTTCCATGTTTCTGCATATTGGCGTCGTTCATCTATTCATGAATATGCTGGCCATTTACTACCTGGGTACGATCGTAGAACGGATCTATGCTTCATTCAGGTTTCTGATCATTTACTTTTTGGCTGGCATTGGAGGAGGGTTGGCAAGTTTCGCTTTTACGACCAACGTGTCAGCAGGCGCTTCAGGTGCCTTGTTCGGTTTATTTGGTGCCCTGTTGTTTTTCGGATGTATTCATAAACGAATTTTTTTCCAGACGATGGGCATGAATTTACTGATCATCATTGGAATCAATATTGTGTTTGGACTGAGTGTTCCCCAGGTTGATAACGGGGCACATATGGGCGGTTTGATGACTGGATTTATTGCATCAGCCATCATGTATTTGCCGAAGAAAAAGAAATGGATTATCCAATTTTCTGCCTCTGTGTTATATTTGCTGATTGTTTTCGGACTTGTTGTCTATGGTGTGGATTTTAACAAAAACAGCCCTTCCTATCAGTTAATGAAGGCTGAGCAACTCATAACAGAGGAACAATACGAACAAGCTGTAGACACGGCAACCAAAGGACTGGAGACTGCGGACCAAATTGAAGATGAATTGGAAAGTCACTTATTGTTTCAGCGGTCATACGCTAATATCCAGCTGAACAGTATCGGAAAAGCAATATCGGATTTGGAAAAAGCAGTTGAATTGAATAATGCATTTCCAAGAGCACATTATAATTTAGCCGTTTTATATGGTAATAATGGTGAAGCAGATAAAGCTGTCGAGCATATTGAAAAAGCTTATAAGCTGGATTCCGACGATGAGGATATCAAGCAATTGTATGAGCAAATAACCGGGAGCCGGTCAGACTGAAACTGAAAAGATGCTATAAGCCCCGTTCTGTTTTGAATGACAGGACGGGGCTTTAACGATATCGTCAGCAAAAAACAGACGATGCGAATTTCGAGGTTGTCTAAAAGTCGTCCGGGTATTGCTGGATGAGTTTTTCTTTTTGACCGTTCCATTCAAATAAAACGATCAAATGGTCATGTTGCTTATCAAATAATATAAGCGGTATATAGCTACTCACTGATTTGCCTGTGACATTTTTGGCTCTCAATATGTAATTTTTATAAATCCCTTCCCATAGTTGGCCCATAATCTGATTTGTCTGTTTCTGGGTAAAAGAGGGCAGTGGTTCGGTGTTGAATTTGTTCAAATCCGTGAACGGTACTTTATCATAAGCATCTTTGTCAATATCGAAATATGCCAACAAACGTTTCCAGTTATAGACAAGCTGCTGCTGTGTCGTGTGATCCAGCAGGTCGAACCATTCATGTTCATAATCTGTTTCAGGTGTTTTGAATGATTCGAGTGGCGTGTTAGGAGAATCAATGACATACAGCTGATCATATGTCATGTGATGGACACTTTTAATCTCATCATCCGGATAGTGAACCTCCCCATGATGAAATGATAGAACCTGGAAATATTTGCTGTCTTCTCCATTGAATGTATCTTTCATTAGAATGGTATCTGTATTTTCTTTCCATTTACTCCGGATCCCGAGCAGCTGTCCATTTTTAAATAAGAGAGAGGCATCCTGGCGCAAATACAGTTCATGTTCACTGACAGATTTGCTTGTCCAGATCATTTCATAAGAATCCCTTGATTTTTGCGAAACCATTTCCAGCGTGGTGCTTGTTTCAGTAAATCCGGTTTGATCATCTTCCGGAAAATAGGTGATGACCGGGGCGGATTCCATTTGCCACAGGAATATTAAGAGGCCTGTACTGATTATTGGAATAGTGATCAGCAGTAACAATCTTTTGTTCATCCCGACCATCCTTTAGTTAGGGGGTTATTCATATTGGCGGTGTTATAAGAAAAAAATAGTCTTTTCAAAAAGAATGTATGATTCGTCATAATCCTTTATGTCTGTTTGTGTATAGTTGGGGTTGTTTCACACAAACTATGATGGAACTTATCAGTGAACATCCATAAAAAGGTGAGCGTATGGAAAAAGAAAAACAACCCTTATTTTCCGCCTATTCCAAAAATGTGTCATACATTAAGGAACGGCTGGCAGTTGATAAAAGTTTTGATCTCATCCATCTTGATCTGGAATATGCAGGCCGGAATATGGCATTATTTCTGGTGGACGGTTTTGCCAAAGACGAGATTATGCATTATATCATGCGGATTCTGGCAAAACTGGAACCGGAACAGCTCGAACCTGACCCGCTGGAAAAACTTTTTAAAACGTATATTCCTTATATTGAAATTGATCACGTAAAGGATTTAAATAAGGCATCAGACCTTGTACTCGGCGGGCCGGCTGCACTTGTTGTTGAGGGCGTTGATGAAGTGATCATGATCGATGCCCGGACATATCCGGTTAGATCCCCTAACGAACCGGATCTTGAGCGAGTTGTCCGAGGATCCAGGGATGGTTTTGTGGAAACGATTGTATTTAATACGGCCCTCATACGAAGAAGAGTCAGGGATCGTTCATTGCGGATGGAGTATATGCAAATAGGCAGACGGTCCATGACTGATATCACGGTTTGTTATCTGGAGGATATAGCAGACCAGGAACGTGTGGATGACACCAAAGCCGTATTACAGAAGATTGATACGGATGGTCTGGCGATGGCGGAAAAAACAATCGAGGAATATATCGGGGGGCGGCATTGGAATCCATATCCAACTGTCCGCTATACAGAGAGGCCTGATACGGCTGCAGCGCATTTATTTGAGGGGCACGTGTTGATCATTATCGATGGATCACCAAGCGTGATGATAACGCCGGCAACGTTTTGGCACCATTTGCAGCACGCCGAGGAATACCGGCAAAAACCGCTTGTCGGTGCATATTTGCGGTTTGTACGTTATGTAGCAGTATTTGCATCGATTTTTATATTGCCACTGTACTATTTGTTGGCCATCAATCCGGAGTTTTTGCCGGCAAATCTTTCGTTCATCGGTCTGAGTGAGGAAGGAACGGTTCCGCTTATTTTGCAATTTCTGCTGGCTGAATTGGGTATTGACATACTCAGGCTGGCTGCTGTTCATATTCCGTCTGCCCTGGCCACAGCACTCGGCCTGGTAGCGGCTATTTTAATTGGTCAGGTGGCAGTGGAAGTCGGTTTATTTTCGTATGAGGTCGTTCTTTACCTTTCGATTGCCGCAATTGGAACATATGCTACACCAAGTTATGAACTAAGCCTGGCAAATAGACTCGTCAGGATGTTCCTGCTCATCGTCACTGGGATGTTTGGTGCAATCGGCTATTTGGTTGGTATTACGCTCTGGCTCCTTTATTTAACCCGGATGTCGTCTTTCCGGATTGCCTATTTTTGGCCGATGCTGCCATTTTCCTACAGAGCGTTCAGGGATGTGTTCATCAGGTCACCGATTCCACTGAAAAATCGCAGACCGGTATTTTTAAATCCGAAAGATCCGGACCGCTAAACGCTGAGCGTCCGGATCTTAATTAATAAGTTCGGAAAAGTATAGTGATCAGTGTATCATTTCAAGATTGAAATCGGCTGGTTCGTCGATAGTCTTATCTACGGCCTTTGATCACAGGAAGCGAATCCGTGTTTTTCCAAGCAAAATTCTCTGACTGGCTTCGGACATCGTGTTTTCTTATTCACTATTATGAGCCGTTTTGATATAATTAAATATGGTGGTTAAAATGGAATCGATATATGATATACGGCAACTATTGAAACGATTTGGAACGATTATATATGTCGGTGACAGAGTGGCTGACCTCGAATTAATGGAGACTGAAGTGAAGGAATTGTATGAATTCAAATTCATTGACACAAAAGACTATCAGAAGGCTTTGCTGCTGTTGAGGGACGAGGCTGCCCGTCTGCGTGATGAAAAAGGAGCGAATTCCTGATGGGAAAAATGATTATTGGTGTTGACATTGGTGGTACAACGATTAAAATCGGCATAATTGACAACATTGGAAATATACTGGATAAATGGGAAGTACCCACCAATAGCACCAATGCCGGTACATCCATCATCTCAGACATTTGGAAATCCGTGAGTGCAAGTCTTGATCAAAATAACATGACCAAAGAGGCCATCGAGGGTATTGGCATCGGTGCACCTGGCTTTATTGACATGGATTCTGGCCATGTTTTTGAAGCAGTTAATATTGGCTGGAAAAATACGCCGTTGTCTGAAGAGCTCCGGACTGTTTCAGAACTGCCGGTATTTGTGACTAATGACGCGAATGCTGCAGTATTAGGTGAAAACTGGAAAGGCGCCGGCGGGAATGCGAAAAACCTTGTTGCCCTTACGCTTGGCACAGGGGTTGGTGGCGGTATCATTGTCAATGGCGATATCATGAACGGGGAAAGCGGCATGGCCGGCGAGATAGGCCATACCACAGTTGATCCGGATGGTATTTTGTGCAATTGCGGCCGGAGAGGATGCCTTGAAACCATTGCCTCAGCAACCGGAATGGTCCGTCAAGCCAAGGCGAAGATGGAACAGAATCCTGAAAGCCGGCTTGTATCACGATATAACGCATCCGGACGTATCACCGCAAAGGATATTTTCGAGCTTGGTGATGAAGGTGACGTGTCGTGTAAGGAGATCATTGCATATACTGCTGATGTTCTCGGTTTGGCAGTAGCAAATGCCGCGACAATCATTAACCCCTCCAAAGTTCTTATTGGCGGCGGGGTGTCCAGAGCTGGTGTACAATTCATTGAGCTTATTGAAGATGCATTTCATCGGTACGCATTACCAAGGGTCAGTAACGTTTGTGAATTGAAAAGTGCTAAATTAGGTAATGATGCAGGCATCATCGGTGCAGCATTCCTTGTCAAGCAGAAGATGGAAAACCTGACATTCTAGGCTTTACTTTTTGAGCTGAATCTATTAAAATAACATTTCGCTAATCTTATTTAAAGTTCTATGAAACTTTTTATCGAATAAAAACGTCATATATAGAGTAGTTATGCTTTAAATAGCAAGCAGGGAATTTAAGGAAATAATATAAATTCATAATCATACCCAAAAATGTAAAAAATTGGGAGGAACGAAAGATGGACTTTAAACAGTTCAAAATGCCGTTATATATTATTGCATCATTGCTATTCGGTATGAAAACGTATATACTGTACCGCTTTGCGTTCAACCTGGAATTGGAAAACAATATGCAGGAGTTTATCCTGTTGATCAACCCGTTTGTATCTGCTTTTTTGTTTTTCGCCATAAGTGTCTGGTTTAAAAATCAGTCACGGCAGATGAAATTTCTGCGTTATACGGCATTGATCGGAACACTGATACTGTATTTTAACCTTGTTTTTTACCGCTCATTTGACGATTTTATAACAGTGCCACAGTTGTTCCAGGCAAGCAATATGGGTGACTTGGGATCAAGTATTCTGACACTGATTGAGGTTTACGACGTGCTGCTTTTTCTGGATGTTGCCATTATCTGGTACTTGAGCAGAAAGAAATCCGACGTCATGTCGGTCAGCTACCAAAAGAGCGGGAAAGTATTTGCACTGGCTATGTCATTCCTGCTTCTGGCGGGCAACTTTTTCCTTGCCGAAATGGAACGTCCGCAGTTATTCACCCGTGCATTTGACCGGGAATACCTGGTTAAAAACATCGGTTTGTTCAATTACCATATTTATGATGCCGCGGTTCACTCCAAGGTGAAAACGCAGCGCGTGTTTGCTGATGGCAATGAACTGCCGGAGATAACTGAATATGTTGATGAGGAAGTCAAAAGTGATGAACAATCACCATTGTATGGAATAGCCGAGGACAAAAATGTTATCTTCATTTCATTGGAATCCATCCAAAGCTTTGTGATTAATAATGAGGTTAACGGTGAGGAGATAACGCCATTTTTGAACAGTCTGGTCGATGATGAAAGCACGTACTACTTTGAAAATTTCTATCACCAGACACAACAGGGGAAAACTTCGGATTCTGAATTCCTTGTTGAAAATTCCCTTTATCCACTTTCGAGGGGAGCCGTGTTCTTTACACATGGCGGCAATGAATATCATGGGATGCCGGAAATTCTGGATGAAGAGGGCTATTATTCAGCTGTCTTTCATGCCAACAATAAGAGCTTCTGGAACCGTGATCAGATGTATGAAAGTTTAGGTGTTGATCATTTCTATGGGGAAGAAGCTTATGAAGTCAATAACGAAAACTCTGTCGGATGGGGATTGAAGGATAAACCATTCTTTGAGCAGTCCATTAAGTATCTGCAATCAATGGAAGCGCCATTTTATTCTAAGTTCATAACACTGACAAACCATTTTCCGTTTGAATTGAGTGAAGAAGACAGTTCAATCGATAAATATGACTCAAATTCAGCTACCCTGAATAACTTTTTCCCGACCGTCCGATATATGGATGAGGCAGTCGAACAATTCTTTAACCAGTTAAAAGAATCCGGTCTTTATGAAGATTCCATCATTGTTATGATGGGTGATCACTATGGCATCAGTGAGAACCATGATAAAGCCATGAGTCAGTATTTAGATAAAGACGAAATTACGCCATATGATCATGTTCAATTGCAGCGCGTGCCAATGTTCATTCATATCCCGGGACACGAAGACGGCAAAGTGATGTCAGAAGTAACCGGTCAGATTGATGTGAAGCCGACATTACTGAATTTGCTTGGCATATCGTATGAAGATGATATCCATTTCGGTAATGACATGTTTAGTGAAGACCGTAAAGGCTATATCGCATTAAGAAACGGCGATTTTATCAGTAATGACTATATTTCCACTAGTGGTGTTTGTTATAACCGGGAGACCGGTGAACCTGTCGAAACTGAAGAAACCGGGCAGGAAAACACGGATAACGCGGCTGAAAACCAGGCAAGTGATCCATGCGCGCCAATAAAGCAAAAGGTGGAGAAAGAACTGCAGCTGTCTGATAATATTATTTACGGTGATTTGTTCCGGTTTGTGGATTTTTCCGAAACAACTGATACGACAACTAATGAGTAAATTAAATAAAAAAAGCTGACCCGGTCATGACCGGATCAGCTTTTTGCACTTTTAAAGATAACGCTAAAATGTAAATTTAAAAAAGCATCATGGGTTACATATTGCCTATTTCTGTAACGATTGTAGCAATCGAAAAGAATCCGAAAACCAATACGGCTATTGCTGAAAAGCCAAGTGCAAATAAGTTTTTAAATTTAATTTGCCGTACAACTGATACGACTGCTAATAAGGCGACTAACAAAAATATAATTGCTAAAACCATTCGAAACACATCCTCCTTGTGAATATAACCATGAAACTTATCTGTATTATTATGTAATCAACTGTTTTCTATACTTATTTTATAGTATAAAATGATTTTTGTCGAGGTATATCCATATAAATGCAGCAACAATTTATAAATGGAGGCGATTTTATGAAGATAAACGGTATGGCTGCAGGTCCGCTGGGGACGAATTGCTATATTGTACATAACGGAACGGATGCCCTGATAGTTGATCCAGGCGGGGATTCTGACGTTATGATTAAGTATTTGACGGAAGAAAAGCTGAATCCGAGAGCTATCTTGCTAACACATGCCCATTTTGATCACATCGGCGGTGTTGATCGATTAAGATCGTATTATGATGTAAGTGTTTACCTGCATGAAAATGAGGCATCATGGCTGGAAAATCCGAAAGATAATGGCTCATCATTGCTTTTGGGGAGCGAAATTGTTACAAAACCTGCAGAACACCAACTGAATCAAGGAAGCATGCAAATTGGCACACTATCTTTTGAAGTGATTCATACGCCAGGACATTCACCCGGAAGCGTCAGTTTTATATTCCATGACGATAAGTTTGTTATCAGTGGTGATGTCTTGTTTTATCAAGGTGTCGGACGTACAGATCTGCCAGGCGGTGATATCAATCTGCTTGAGCGGAGTATACGTCAATCCCTCTATAAGTTGCCTGATTCTTACACGGTTTATCCGGGTCATGGACCGGAGACAACCATTGGTGATGAAAAGCAGCATAATCCTTTCTTTCCGGTTTAAGAGTGTTATGTACAGTAGAATAAATAAAAATGTCAGCCATGAATCATGGCTGACATTTAGGGGGGATGTGCTCTGCTCTTTTGTTGGTTAGGGATAAAAGTTAAGCTACTGAATTTAGTATATACCTCAGGTTAACAACATGTCAATAGTAAAAACCAAATAAATGAAAAAACCCCGCAAATTTTTATGTAGGCAGGGTTTTTCATCAAATATTATGTTGTTGATTAATGCCCAAATCCCGGTACTAAAATAAATTCGGAATACCAGGTGAATCCGATAAAAAATATAGTGCAATAAGCCCCGAATAAATACATATACATACGTTCAGATAATTTCAGATAGCCTACTGCCAGGAAAAAAGCCGTTTGAACAAGAAACAGCAAAGCAACGTTGATCATGTCGCCCACGTAAAACATTACGGTGAAAATACCTGTCCAAAAGGCAAGGACCCGAAACATACGATCCATGTTTTCCCCTCCTTTAAGTATCCTTTACAATGTTATTATAAACGACCCGATGCATAATGTAAATGAATCATGCTAACGGGGTTGCCACATCGAACAGAGGATCTTCTGCTAAAACCACCCAAGTCCTGTGGCGGGCGCAGAAGTCACCACAAACAGGAGAAGCCCGCTCCTTGGAAAAGAAGAACGCTTTTCCTGCGTGCGAAGTGAATTCGATGAAGCTTTTCTTGTGCTCGAAACTGCGCCGCCTTGAACGTTGACGCGATTGACGAGCTAATATCGGCGTTACGACAGGACGTCGCGAACTTAGCCGATGACGGTCTTTTTTACTATCCATATTGAACACGCACTTAAACGATTGAAAGTTTTGCCAGGTAAGTGCAATTTTCACAGCCGCTGAACATATTTTCCGTTTCGATTAACTCAATCTCATCGAACAACGCCTCAAACATCCCTTTTAAAAATGCATGGTGCATGCGGCATACCATCGTTTGATTTTTATTGACAATCTCCTTGAAAGGGCAGTTATTGATCTCGAAAGAAACACTGCCTGCTTTTTCATTGTAGTGAAATTCAGGATACATACCAAGCATTGTACTTGCATCTTGGAGTATCGTAAGCTTTTGTTCGATGCTGAGTTCCGCGGATGCTGGGATATGCTTATAATGCTCCACTATTTCAACACCATATTTATACCCTGTCTGGTACAATGCCTGTCTACCCGGTTCACCCAATTCAACAAACGATTCTAAAGCTATCGAGGAAAACAACTTGTAGTCCCGATGCGGAAAATGCATGTCAACCACTTCATCTGACAGCCGATAGAGCCTGCTGGGACGACCGCCTCTGCCTGTTTTCTCTGAGTAGGACTCCACCAAATGAATATCTTCCAGCTTTGACAGATGCAGTCGTGCCACATTTGGATGAATATCAAATTCATTTGCTATTGTATTAACGTTGACTTCTTTATGCTCTTTAATCAAGTATTGATAAATATTGAATCGGGTTGGGTCACTCAGCACACTGGTTATTCTTAATGTTTGTTCCAATGGAATCACCTCACGGCCATTTACTGTCATTATAATCGAAAATGGCCGTAAAATGGTTCAAATGATGGATTTGTTGAAAAATGTACATAATTTGTTGTTTAAGTATAGGGTGAGACAGATTGGCTATTTTTATTCATAATCAGGTGTGATCCTGTCCATGATATTGTGCGTAGCGCCAGTGTCCGTCCGGATTGTGAAATACAGATGATACTTCTTTTCGCTGAGTTGTGTATACTCAACAATTACATCTCCGTAAGGGAACGCATATGTCAGTGCATGATTTGAATTGGGCTGATCGACTACATCTTCCTTAAATTGTGTCCGGGCCATTTGCAATAATGTCTCGATCTTTAATTGTTCCGTCTGGTTTTCTGTAATGCGGATTTCGTTCTGATATAAACCGATATTGGCTGTCATGATGATGAGCGCCAAAGCAATGAAAAACAGGACATATGGAAGTACGAACCCTTGCTGGTCAGTTGTAAAAGACAATGTGTTTTTCAAATTGATCACCGTTTATAGTTGTTATGGAAGCGAGAAGACCAAATTCAGAAGGTGTAAAATGAACGTCCTGGACATTCCGCAAGTATACTTCAAAACCTTCACCATCAAGCTGTCTTACGATCAGATCTTCATATTGTTCCAGTGAAACGCGTGACTCATCTGGTTGTAAAAGCGTTATTTTAGATGGCTCAACCGTTATTTCGGAAGCCTTGATCACTTCATCCCGCAAAAAATAGAAAAATTGCTGCACCGACAGCTGATCATAGTTGGAGGAGACATCCACTGTTTTCGTTAAATATGTGGTGAAGGGGATTGTCATAAATATAATACTGACTGTCAAAAAAATTGAAATGAATGTAAACCCTTTTTCATTTTTCCGTATAGCCGTATAAACAGAATCGATTCGGTCGATCATTGGCATTGTCCCAGGTTGCACATCCTTTCAGTAAATTGCCTTCAGCGGTAAACCGGAATTTTGCTTCAGATCCATAGACTGTTTTAAGCAGACGATGGGGGAGATCCAATTGTTTATCCCATAAAAAAGGCTGCATGTCATGGTGCAATTCATTGATGATGGCGCGTTTTTGCTGCAGTGCTTCCCGCTCTTTAAGTAAAAGGTTTGTGAGTGGAATCAAGGTTGTGATAATCATCATGAGGAGGCTGGCCGCTACAAGCGCTTCAATCATCGAGAAACCTTTACTATTGCTCAAAGTAGCACCGTCCTTTCCCTAGTGGACAGATTAGATTATATTGCTCGGATAATGTTTTAATGGCTAATGTGCCCGGTGCCCGGATCGTGCCATTTTTATTGAATGAAACGGTCGGTAATGTTCGGGCATCAATCTTCCACCCTTCAGGCACTTTCCGTTCCAGGATGGTGGCCTGATTTTTTTTAATAACATAACGCCCTTGATCAGGGAATGTCAGCCGGTAGTGCGTTCTGGAATTATATGATAGGCTTTGCATATACAATAGATCCATCTCCAGTGTTTCGAGAAAGCTTTCTTCAGTCTTTTTATCCAGTACTGAAACTTGAAGCGGTGCACTAAGGAAAACCAGAACGGACAAAACACCCAGAACGAAAAGCACCTCAATCAGGGTGAAACCGTTAGTATGAGTCATTTGGCTATGAAACCTCGCCAGTGCTAGGGTCATAATCGAGATCGGTGCCATCAGGACATGTTCTTTGCTCCTCCGTTATATAACCCTCACGTTCCAGTTCACCCAGTCCGGCAGGGTAATCCTGTTCTTCAATATGGTAGGCATCAACTTGTGCCTGTACAACACTCACTAAAGCACTGCACCCTTTGTCATATACATTCTCACTTTTATCACTCAGGTTGGGAACGATTAAAATGATCAATACGGAAATGATCATCAGGACAATCAGCATTTCGATTAATGTGAAGCCCCGCTGGTTTTTGAACATGAGACTCATCTCCCTTTCAGATTGTTTCGATTAACTGGAACATCGGCCACATTAAAGCCACATAGATAAATACAATCAGACTTGCCAATATCGAAAAGAAAATCGGCTGAATATATGTGATGGCTTTCATGATTTTCCGGTGTATTTCCTCGGTCTGAATTTCTGCGTAAATTGATAAGTCTTTTTCCAATGCATCGGTATCAGCGTTCTTTTGAAAAATGGCAGAAATTTGTTTATCGATAAGCGGCAGATTGGCCAGTAAATTTGTAATATAAATTCCTCTGGATAATTCGGCGGTGAGCAAAGAAGCATAGTAGGCAAGAATCGGCTGTTTTTTCTGTTGGGACATATTCACCAATATTTTTTTTATGGACAGCCCTGTTGTTAATAGTGAACTCATGTGTGCAGCAAATAAAAATGAGACTTCCATCTTTTTATACTGCCGGTAAACCGGAAGCAGATTATAAAACCTGATCCGCCTGTCAATGCTTAATTTTTTCTCATTCAATCGCCATACCAAAAACCCGATACCAAGAATGAGTGCCAGAATCATGACGAATTGTATCATGAAATCGATGAAACCCATTGTCAGCATAAGGGTTGGAGCTGACTCAGGACTGTTTTGGAACAAATCAATAAACGAGGGGAGGACCGTTTGTTTGACAAAGTATAAAAGAACTGCGAAGACAACAAGCAATATAGCTGGATACCGTGCTGTTTCCTGAAATTTTTTCATGTAAACCAAACGCTGTTCGAACATCGTAATACATTTCTCCAGACTGGTCCGGATATCACCATTGTTGCGTACAAAATACAAATAAGTGGTAATGACCTGATTGAAATGCTTGTGTTCCAGTGCCTCGTCAAGGTGATGGCCGGATTTGAGTAAAGTGATAACGGAGGAGGCAATCGGTTTCAACTGCCTGTCCCATTGTATGATATCAAGTGCCTCAATAATGGGGTATCCTTTGTTCAATAATCGAGAGAGACGGTGTAAAAACCGTAATTGCAGCTCTTTTTTAGGAGGATTATTTACCGGCTTCCAAAATCGAATCTTCTCCGATAAATCCATATGCATATGCCTTCTTTCGTAAATGATGAAATGTGTGGAATTGATCCATGGATAATAAATTCCCGCCATTGATTGTATTTTCGAGTAGTTTGCCATCCAAGAGCTCCATAATGGCAGCACGTCTTTTAATATAACGATTGATCTCAATCGGTACCAATTCCAAAGCAGCGACTGCGATCAATGACTGTTTCAGGTCTGATATTTTATGCCCATTTCAACCAATCGATGGACCGTGCCCGCGGCGTTTTTGGCATGCAGGGTACTTAAAACCAGATGGCCGGTCAATGAAGCATCAAATGCAAACTGTGCGGTAAACCGGTCCCTTATTTCACCGATCATAATGATATCAGGGTCATGCCTTAGGGCAGCTTTCAGGCCGGTCTGATACGTAATCCCCGCTTTTTCATTTACCTGTACCTGTAATATATTGCTCATTTCTTTTTCAATCGGGTCTTCAAGTGTGATCGTCTGGTAGGATTTTTCTGTTAGAATGGTTTGCAGTAATGCGTACAAAGTTGTCGTCTTGCCGCTGCCGGTCGGTCCTGTGAGCAGGATGATGCCACTGCGGCTGGTAATCCATGCCTTCAGTTTTTTCAATTGATTCGGAAAAAGAAAAAGCTTATCAAGGGTAAGATTGGTTTCCTGCGGGAGAATGCGGATGGCCAGGCTTTCTTCATGGTTGACCGGAAGCGTGGATAATCGCAGTGCATAACGCTGGTTCAGCTGTTCATGGATAATGGTGCCATCTTGCGGTTTACGGACTTCCCCAATATCCATTCCTGATGTAAACTTGTAGTAAGTGAGCAGTAACTGGTATTGGTTGGCAGGAATTGTTTTATGAAGCATTCGTTTACCAAATACGCGGAAGTAAATGCTGACCTGATCAGATAAAGGATAGAAGTGGATATCCGAGGCATTTGCGTCAACAGCTGATTGCAGTAGTTTTTCTGAGAGTCTGGAAGCTGTGTCCAATCATTTCCCACCTCCTTTATGTGACTATATTCGACATGTTTCATAAAACTCCTTCTTTTTTTCGGAAATTATTTTAAAATTTTTTAAGGCAGGTTGAAAAGCATGAAAACAATTTATTTAATCGGGTTCATGGGAAGCGGAAAAAGTACGGCAGGAAAACTGCTGCATGAAGCCTTAGAGGTTCCATACCTTGATACAGATCAAATGATTGTTGATAAGTATGGTGACATAGCATCCATCTTTCAACAGGAAGGTGAAAAACAATTTCGTCTTTATGAAAGCGAGATGCTGAAGCAGACACCCGGGGAAAATTATGTAGTGTCGACTGGTGGCGGGATTGTGGAACGGCAGGAAAACAGCGTGTTTATGAAACATAATGGGCTGGTTGTCTACCTGGATACATCGCTGGCGGAAATTGAGCGGCGATTAGGCAATGATCCGTCAAGACCGTTGTGGGACCAAGATAAATCAAGCAAACGTCAATTATATAAGTTCCGGAAAAACCTCTATACAGCGTTAGCTGATGTTACGATTATGACAGATCAAAAATCACCAAAACACATTGTCACTGAAATACTTGACCTCATGAAATGAATGCGTATTAATTTTCATTGAACTGGTAAATACTATCAACAAACTTGGATAAGTGAGGTGGATTTCATGCCTTTTAATGATTATGTTAAATATTTGACCCAGCAGATCACGTCCTATATTGACACGCCGGCAGAAGATAAAAAAGAGCAGAAGGTGAAAAATAAAGAGAAACCATCAGTCTATTCGAACCGGTGGCTGGGGGTTTTACCTTTTGCTTTTAAAGTGGCCAGAAAGAAAACCAACTGACAGGCTCGCTGAAGGTTGAGCCTGTTTTTGTTTGGTTAGTTCTTCAAATAAAACAACCCTCCATTAATAACTTCAAACGTGATGTAAGGGGAGTAGCGTGCTTTAATTTCATCAATTTCCTTTTTTATGTCACTTTCTTCTGACTCGTCTTTATAGAAATGACGAAGCAGATCGATTTCTTCCGCCATCTTTTTCCGTGACGCTTCTGCCCAATGGTGGTCCTGATCCTGAACATAGCTTTCAAGTACTTTTTCAATTCGTTTAAAACCGCTCTGCAATTTGATCATTGGTGAAATCGTGTAACAATAGTCGGGAATCGTATTCTGCAAATTTTTACGCTGCAGTTCATCCATCATTTCCAGTTTCATGACACCGTTCACCAAATGAAGCCCGATTGAAATCATTTCATCCTTTTTTTGTTTCCCCCGATAGCTGATTTTTATATTTGTGATAAGCCAGGGATATAAAGCAGTCTTCTCATTCGTATTGATTTGTTCAAACAGTTTTGTGTATTTTTCATGCTCATGCAGATGATTGATGATCTGGTGCATGCGCGGACTGCCATAATGAATCCATTCGTGTTTGCCGTCCTTTTTTTCTGGAACTGTAATCAATGTAAGCTGTTTAGGTTCACCAGGATGTCCCATCTTCTTGATGTAATGCCAGTAAAAGGGTCGGTTCATCAATGCACGATCCATCTTTTCCGTTAACTGTACAGTCAAAAACCCGTTCTCATTGTGTAGCAGCTCACAATGATGTGCCGCAAAATAGGATTGTAAAAAGTCATGCAAATTGCTAATTGCCATACCGTTCTTCCTCCTGTATTTCTTCTTCATGTGTCATTTGGATAACTGAGGACAGGTTATCCAATTTAATTTTGGCTTCACCGGTTGATGCAGATTCCGAAAAAATGGTCTGGATCTCGGACTCTATATCGTTTATGTTCAGTTCGGCGAGAATACTGTCCAAATGGCCAATAACCTGTTCGAATAAGTTGATTTTTTCATACAACAGCGTCATGATGTGCTCTTCGATTGTTCCGCGAATGGCTATGTTGTAAATATGGACATCATTTTCCTGGCCATACCTGTGAATTCTGCCGATACGCTGTTCAAGCCGCATAGGATTCCAGGGGAGGTCATAATTGATTAAATGGTTGCAAAATTGCAGGTTAATACCTTCCCCGCCGGCTTCAGTTGCAATGAGGACCTGGGCATGGTGCTCAAACAGTTGTTTCATCCAATCCTTTTTACCTTTTTTAAAGCCGCCCCGATACGGAACCGATGTAATGCCGTTTTCTTTTAAATACCACTGCAGATAGAATTGTGTTGCCCGGTATTCAGTAAAGATAATCACTTTTTCGTCTCCGGCCTGCTTAATCAGATCCACTGTCTTGGCGGCTTTGGCATGCTGGGGAAGCTGTTCGATTTCTTCGGTTATCGGCTTGATTAACGTCTCCCTGGGTTCATCCGTCATCATTTTTTGCAATGAGAGATAACATGCCTCCCGTGATGAACAGAGTTCCCGAAGCAGCGTAATTTTCGAAAAAGCAGGAAACACGTCAACGGTATTTTCCAGCTGTGAATATACGGCCTGTTCTTCATTGGTGAAGTCAATCCAGACAGTCTCAATGTTCCGTTTTATTGCATCAAATCTCGTGTTTTGCCGCGTATTGCGGATCATCACTTTTTGGATTAATTGTTTCAAATAGCCATCCTGTTTCAGTTTTTTACGATCTTTGCCGTATTGTTCCAGGAACGTATCATAATCACCCAAATGTCCCGGCTTCAGGATAGACACAAGGTTAAAGATTTCAACCAGACGATTTTGTACCGGTGTTGCTGTCAGCAAGAGACAATACGTTTTCTTGATAGATTTCACAAACGCATAATTTTTCGTTTTGTGATTTTTTAATTTATGCGCCTCATCAACCAGGAGGAAATCATAATCCTGTTTGAGAATTTGTTCACGATGCGGGGAGCGTTTTGCAGTATCAATCGATGTGATAATCACGTCATATTGGTCCCATGGATAACTTTTTTGGAATGTGACAGCAGGTATATAAAATTTTTCGTTTAGTTCCTTTGCCCACTGGTTGACCAATGATGCCGGGACGATGATCAGCGCTTTTTTGACCAACCCCCGAAGCATATATTCCTTTAAAATCAGACCGGCTTCGATTGTTTTTCCGAGCCCCACTTCATCGGCTAAAATAGCACGACCATTCATTTCCTCAATGACTTGTCGGGCACATGATGATTGATGGTCCAGAAAATCCATTTGCGGCAGATAATCAAGTGCTTTTAACCCTTCAAAGGATGGTACCATCGTTGTCAGAGCTGCCTGGTAATTCATTTGAAAAAGCTCCCATGAAGAAAAGGGACCTTCTGTTTTCAGTCTTTCCTGAAATCCGTCGATAAAATTGGAATCTTGCTGAATATCAATCTGATTCATCTTATCCCCCTTTTCACAAAGTTATGATTATCTCTACTTTTTGTACGGTTCATGTGCTATAATGCAAGTAGCATTGATAACTCAATCAGATTCATACATAGTATAACCAAAACAGTGAATATCATAATGCGAATGAATACAAGGGGAGAGCTTACTGCAAGCATGCGCAGTAACGCCGAAGGAGCAAACATTTTTGTGAATCTCTCAGGCAAAAAGACTCTTGTAGGACGCAGCTCTGGAGAGTGTTTACGATGGTAAACCACCCACGAAGCAAGCACTTTTGATGAGGGATGCCCTTCCAAAGGTGTGCAACTTTCTGGTTGAAGGACAGAGATTTCTCTGAAGGCAGGGGAATCTCTATTTTTGTATGCACCTGCAGAAGTTTCATGGAAAAATGATATCAGAAGGAGTTGATGGGATGAGTGAGTTGAAACGAACCCCGCTATTTCCTGAATATGAAAAGTTGGGTGGCAAGACGGTTGATTTTGGCGGCTGGGAACTGCCTGTTCAATTCAGCGGCATTAAGCACGAACATGAAACAACCAGAACGAAAGCGGGGCTATTTGATGTTTCCCACATGGGCGAAATAATGGTTAAAGGTCCAGACAGTCAGGATTTTTTACAGAAGGTTGTCACAAATGACATTTCCAAACTAACGCCCAAGCGCGCCCAATACACGTTCATGTGTTATGAGGACGGTGGTACTGTCGATGACTTCATCGTCTATATGCTGGAGACTGAAAAGTATTTACTCGTTGTCAATGCCGCCAACACCGAAAAAGATCTTGAATGGCTGATAGAGCATAAAGACGGGGATGTGTCCATTGAAAATGTGACCCCGGACTATGTTCAGCTTGCACTGCAGGGCCCCGAAGCAGAAAAAATTCTGCAGCGGATGACGGACATAGATTTAAGCCAAATTGGATTTTTCCGGTTTGAAAATCCCGTGTATTTTTCCGGTATTGACGCAGGGGCAATTGTATCCCGTACAGGCTATACAGGTGAAGATGGTTTTGAGATATACATTGATGCAGCGAAAGGAAGGGATCTCTGGAACCGTATCCTGGAAACAGGGGAAGCGGACGGACTTGAACCAATAGGGCTTGGAGCTCGCGATACATTGCGGTTTGAAGCAAACCTGGCTTTATACGGTCAGGAGCTTTCGAAATCAATTTCACCGGTTGAAGCAGGTATGAAATTTGCCGTGAAAGTTAATAAAGATGCTGATTTTATCGGAAAAGAAGCGTTGAAACAGCAAATAGACAATGGACCATCCCGAAAGCTTATTGGAATTGAAATGATTGATAAGGGGATTCCACGTACAGGCTACACCGTTTTGAGCGGTGATGAGGAAATTGGCTTTGTAACAAGCGGAACACAATCACCATCACTGCAAAAAAATGTCGGCCTGGCACTTGTGAACAGTGCATATGCTGATCTTGGCACAGAATTATATGTGCAGGTGCGTAAACGGAAACTAAAGGCGCTCGTTGTTAAAACACCATTTTATAAACGTGAACAATGAGGGGGAGGTTCATATGGAATTTCGTTATTTGCCGATGACTGAATCGGATAAACAGGAAATGCTTGATACGATTGGTGTGGAGTCGACGGAAGCTCTTTTTGCGGATATCCCGGAGGATGTCAGATTCAAAGGGGAATTAAACCTGAAAAAGCCGGCGAATGAAGCGGCATTGATGAAAGAACTGGCAAGGATGGCGGGAAAAAATGCCAATTTGAAGGAATACAGCTCATTCCTTGGTGCAGGTGTCTATGATCACTATATTCCATCCGTCGTCGATCATGTCATTTCACGATCTGAATTTTACACGGCTTATACACCATATCAGCCGGAAATTTCTCAGGGGGAATTGCAGGCGATATTTGAGTTTCAGACAATGATTTGTGAATTGACGGGAATGGAAGTTGCCAATTCTTCGATGTATGACGGCGGAACGGCATTGGCTGAGGGTGTCACATTAAGTGCCGGACAGACGAAACGCAATAAAATTATCGTATCCAAAACGGTCCATCCGGAATCCAGAGCAGTCATTCAAACGTATGCCAGGGCACAAAACCTCGAGGTCGTTGAAATTGAATCTGACAATGGCATAACCAATCTGGACCAGCTGGAAAGTGCAATGGATGAAAATACAGCAAGTGTTGTTGTCCAGTATCCGAACTTTTTCGGTCAGATTGAACCGTTAGATAAAGTAAATGCGATCATCCGGAAGCAGAAAAAAACAATGTTTATTGTTTCCAGCAACCCTTTGGCATTAGGA
Source organism: Lentibacillus sp. (assembly GCF_035301925.1). Taxonomy (GTDB): domain Bacteria; phylum Bacillota; class Bacilli; order Bacillales; family Amphibacillaceae; genus Lentibacillus. The sequence goes on from NZ_DATGTI010000036.1 coordinate 33,931, forward strand.
TATTTAACCCCGCCAGGCGATTTTGGTGCCGATATTGTTACCGGCGACACCCAAGTGTTTGGTATACCGGCTCAATTCGGCGGGCCGCATTGCGGTTATTTTGCGACAACCGATAAGCTAAAACGCAAAGTTCCCGGACGTCTGGTCGGACAAACAACAGATGAGAATGGCGAGCGTGGGTTTGTGCTGACACTGCAGGCAAGAGAACAGCATATAAGACGTGACAAAGCCACATCCAATATCTGTTCCAACCAGGCTTTGAACGCGCTGGCCAGTTCGGTGGCCATGAGTTCGATCGGAAAGTATGGCCTGCGGAAAATGGCTGTCCTGAATATGCAAAAAGCACGTTATGCCAAACAGCAATTAGAAGCCGCGGGCATGCCGGCCGTTTTCACGGGTCCATTTTTCAATGAACTGGTGATTAAACTGTCGGAAGATATTGCAAGTATCAATGATAAGCTTTTGGAAGCCGGCATTATTGGCGGCTATGATCTCGGATTGGCATATCCGGAATTGGAAGGACATATGCTGGTGGCTGTCACTGAAAACCGTACAAAAGAAGAAATTGATACGTTTGTAAAAGAATTGGGGGATATTCATGGCTAAGACAGACTTTCCGTTAATTTTCGAACGTGGTAAAGAGGGAAGAACTAGTTACAGTTTGCCGGAAATGGATGTTCCGGAAGCCGATTTGGACAATGAATTTGACGATTCCTATGTTCGTACCGAGGCGCCTGATTTACCTGAAGTCAGTGAGTTGGATATTATGCGTCATTACACGGCGTTGTCGAGGCGTAATTATGGCGTGGATTCGGGCTTCTATCCGCTCGGTTCCTGTACCATGAAATATAACCCGAAAATCAATGAAGATGCAGCGAGACTTGATGGATTCAGTCATATTCATCCCCATCAGGATCCGAAAACTGTGCAAGGCGCCATGGAAATGATGTATGATCTGCAATCATCACTGGCTGAATTAACCGGTATGCATGAAGTTTCGCTGCAGCCGGCTGCCGGTGCACAGGGTGAATGGACCGGTCTGATGATGATCCGGGCATTTCATGAGGCAAACGGTGATTACAGCCGCACAAAAGTGATCGTGCCTGATTCTGCCCATGGTACGAATCCGGCCTCTGTGACGGTTGCAGGGTTTGACCCGGTTACCGTTAAAACAAATGAAAACGGGCTGGTCGATCTCGAAGATTTAAAACGTGTTGTGGATAATGAGACGGCAGCACTTATGCTCACAAATCCAAATACATTAGGACTGTTCGAAACCGATATTATGGAAATGGCTGAGATTGTTCATAATGCGGGCGGCAGGCTTTACTATGACGGGGCAAACCTGAATGCTATCATGGGCTTTGCCAGACCGGGTGACATGGGTTTTGATGTTGTTCATTTGAATTTGCACAAAACGTTTACAGGCCCGCATGGCGGTGGTGGACCGGGTTCGGGACCAGTCGGTGTCACGCGTGAAATCGCCCCTTATCTGCCAAAACCACTGCTTGTTAAAAAAGGTGATGAATATACGTTTGATTATGATCGTCCTTCATCCATCGGCCGTGTAAAACCTTACTACGGCAATTTTGGCATTAATCTGCGAGCATACACGTACATCCGTACAATGGGGGCTGAAGGACTTAAGAAGGTAAGTGAATATGCGGTGTTGAATGCAAATTATTTGATGCGCAGGCTGGAAACAGAGTATGTATTACCATATCAGCAGCATTGCAAGCATGAATTTGTCCTGTCAGGGAAAAAACAAAAACAGTTGGGTGTCCGTACACTGGATATTGCCAAGCGGCTGCTGGATTACGGTTACCATCCACCGACCATTTACTTCCCGCTGAATGTGGAAGAAGCGATGATGACGGAGCCAACTGAAACCGAGTCAAAAGAAACATTGGATGGTTTCATCGATGCTATGCTGCAAATTTCCGAAGAAGTAAAAAATGAGCCCGAATTGGTTCAGGAGGCGCCGCATAATACGGTTGTCAAACGTATGGACGAAACAACGGCTGCAAGAAAACCAATCCTACGTTATCAAAAATAGACACGCTATTTGCTTGATGGAGCTGTTAAATAAAACTGTTAAATAAAAATATGGACGGGTAAGAATCCCGTCCATATTTTTGTTTCAGCTGACATAAGTTATTTAGATTTAATTTTTCCTGTCCATTTTTTAAATCCGCCTTTGAGCTGGCTGATATCTTCATAGCCTTTTTTATGGAGAAGCTGAGCAGCTCTTGCTGATCTTGAACTACCCTGGCAGTACAGGTAGACTGGTTTATCTTTTCTAAGTTCCACAAGCCGTTGTTTCATTTGGGTCAACGGAATATTTCTTGCACCAAGAATATGCCCTTTGTCAAATTCATTCGGTTCACGTACGTCAATCAGCTGTGCTTTTCGGTAGCCTTCCCGGAACTGGTCCTCAGTTAATGTCTTCAGGAAGCTTTTTTGTCTGAAATACCGGAAAACACCTACTGTTAAAAGAGCTACTGCCACTATGATTAAAATTTCCATTACGAATCCCCCGCAAATCTGATTCTTTCCAATGTCTATTATATGGGGGTTTTGATTATTTTTCAAAGTATTTTTCTTACCGGCAGGAAAAGCGAGTGATTTTTGATTGAATTACTACCGTCTAAGAGGGGGTCAGCACTGATCAGCCGGTATTTTGTCGAACTTTTGGTATTTCCTGCTGAATACAAAATTTGAAAAAAGGTTAAAAAAGCTATCTTTTTAGTAGTTAGCTTGAATTTGCTTTTTCTTTCTTGATATATTAGTGCTTTCCTGTGATTGACAAACAGTATTTTATTTGTTCTGAAATCCATATATTGTATTGTTTTTAAAATTTATATACTATATATTGTTTTATTTGTTTGAAATGTGGTATGTTAATAATAGCATATTCATTAAAAAACTTCATACATAAATGGCTAAAGGAGTGAATCCAATATGTCGACGGCTGTTAAAAACCGGCTTGGCATTAATGTGGAGGCATTAAATGAAGACATTAAACGCTTCCCGCAAGTACACCCGATTACGAATGATATGCAAATAACCCATAAAGGTGTGTCGCGGCTGGTTATGCTTGACCGGTATGCCTTTAAGGATACCAGTAAAGTGACGCTTAAAGCAGGGGATTTTGTCGTATTAACCGTCAAGGCCGACCCCAAATTTCCGGCTCGTGGTCTCGGGTTTGTCAAATCTATTGACTGGGATAATAAGGAAGCGGTGGTAGAGGTAGATTCAGAGTTTGTAACTGTCCTTGATGATGAAGAGGAATCCACAGGGGTTGTCAGACGATCGCTTGATGTGATTGATAAGCCGCTGGAAATTTATTATGAGCAAATTGCCAAGCGGAATGCGACAGGTCTGGCAAATGTTGAGACAACGAAAGAAAAACGGGATGAATGGTATGAGACATTCAACCAGGAATTGAGCAGCATGAACTTCATTCCGGCAGGCCGTGTTCTTTATGGGGCAGGAGCTGATACGGATGTCACGTATTTTAACTGCTACGTCATGCCTTATATTAAGGATTCAAGGGAAGGCATATCCGATCACCGCAAGCAAGTGATGGAGATCATGTCACGCGGCGGGGGTGTCGGGACAAACGGTTCGACACTAAGACCGCGCAATACACTGGCAAGAGGTGTGAACGGCAAATCATCCGGATCCGTCTCATGGCTCGATGATATCGCCAAACTGACCCATCTTGTAGAACAAGGCGGATCAAGACGTGGTAAACAGAAGTGCCTCGTCTATAAATAAACCTCGTGAATTGCTGGGAACTCTTTTATGACTTGTTGGCTACAACGTAACTGGAAACGGTAAGCGTGAAAGCAAAAAAACAACAAGTGGAGAAAGACAACCAGCAGCCAAGCTTCGTATAGAAGAAGGTTCAACGACCATCGAAAGCACGTGAAAACGTAAGTGAGTAGAGTAGAAATCAAGTGATTTCGAAGCGCGAGGGCACATTTTATAATGTGTAAGATATGGTCTGAACTCCAGGGTGACCTGGAGAGTTGATGTAACGAATCAACGTAACAAATTGGCTCAAATGATTATGTTAGTCGATTCGCACCCTGACATTATTGAGTTCATTATCTCAAAAATGCAGAATCCGCGGATTTTGCGATATCTGATTGAAAACACAGAAGATGAACAGATTAAGCAGTTGGCACAAGAAAAGCTAAAATTCACACCACTTACGGAAACCGAGGTTGACCTTTATCAGGGCATACTCAATTACCGGTCAATGCCGGGACAAGGCGGATTTACCCAGGCCGCGATTCGAGAAGCAGAACAAAAACTGGCTGCCGGCGGAACATATGATGTTCATAATCCGGAATTTTTAACCGGTGCCAACATTTCGGTCTGTATCACAAAGGACTTCATGGAAGCCGTCGAAAATGACGATATGTACGAACTGCGCTTTCCTGACGTTGAGAATTATACGGAAGAAGAAATGAAGGCATACAATGAGCAGTGGCATGAAGTCGGTGATGTCCGGAAATGGGAAGAGATGGGCTATGGTGTCCGGGTTTATCGCCGGATCAAGGCAAAAGAATTATGGAACTTGATTAACATCTGCGCGACTTATTCGGCGGAACCAGGTATTTTCTTTATTGACAATGCCAATGAAATGACAAATGCCCAGGCCTATGGCGACCAAGTCGTTGCAACCAATCCTTGTGGAGAACAACCACTTGCACCTTATTCCGTCTGCAACCTTGCAGCTGTCAACTTAGCGCAGATGGCTGACAAGCAGACAAAGACTGTTGATTATGAGAAACTTAAACAAACGGTCAGAACAGGGGTGCGCATGCAGGATAATGTGATTGATGCAACGCCGTATTTCCTGGAAGAAAACAAGAAACAGGCACTTGGTGAACGCCGTATCGGCCTTGGGGTCATGGGACTGCATGATTTACTGATTTATTGCGAAACAAAATACGGTTCAGTTGAAGGCAATAAACTGGTTGGTGAGATATTTGAAACAATTGCAACGACTGCCTATCGTGAATCAATTGAATTGGCAAAAGAGAAAGGAAGCTTTCCGTTTCTTGTCGGAGAAACCGATGAGGAAACAAGAAGCTTGCGTGAAGCTTTCGTTAATACCGGCTATATGAAGAAAATGCCGGAAGATATCAAAGCGAACATTCGTAAATACGGTATCCGTAACTCGCATCTGCTGACGGTAGCGCCGACTGGATCCACCGGTACCATGGCTGGTGTCAGCACAGGATTGGAACCATATTTTTCCTTTTCCTATTTCAGAAGTGGCCGGTTAGGCAAATTTATTGAAGTCAATGCCGATATTGTACAAGAATATTTGGATAGCCATCCCGAAAAGGATTCGGAACATCTTCCGGAGTGGTTCGTATCAGCTATGGATTTAACACCGGAAGAACACGCAGATACACAATGTGTCATTCAGCGATGGGTGGACAGTTCCATCTCAAAAACGGTGAACGCACCAAAAGGCTATACAGTTGATCAGGTGGAAAGTGTCTACCGCAGATTATATAACGGCGGTGCTAAAGGTGGAACGGTTTATGTTGATGGAAGCCGCGACACCCAGGTATTAACCCTGAAAGCAGAAGAAAACGCCTTTGGTGAACAGACAGAGCTTTTTGAAGATGAAAAGCCGAAAGTCGTCCTGATGGATACGATACAGGAATTGGACAAAACGAATGTTACGATTGGCTCGGAAGTAGGCGACACCTGTCCGGTATGCCGGAAAGGCAGCATTGAAGATATCGGTGGCTGCAATACGTGTACAAGCTGCGGTGCCCAGCTCAAGTGCGGATTATAAATCTTAGTGGGGATTCTATTACGCCCATTGATGAAAAGGAATAAAGACTAAGCAACAACATTGTGTTGCAACGCCTTTGTGACCTGCATCGTGCAGGCCCGAATGAATCGGACAGTTATGGGCAGTAAGAGTGGCATTTCGAGAGGAACCATGGCAAGGCCGGTTCCTCTTTTAAATGCCGTAAAACTTGTCCTGACATGATATTTCCTGTATCATTTAAAAAGAAACAATTTTGCACTGACTAAAAAATTATTCGATGAAATGAGTGATACGATGCCAACACCAAGTATGGAGGATTATATTGAACAAATTCATAATCTGATGGAATCAAAGGGCTATGCTCGTGTTTCCGATATCGCCGAAGCTTTGCTGGTGCATCCATCATCTGTTACGAAAATGGTTCAGAAACTGGACAAAGACGGTTATCTAAATTATGAGAAGTATCGTGGATTCATTTTGACGTCCAAAGGCGAAAAGCTTGGTGAACGGCTTGTCTATCGCCATGAATTGCTGGAAGAGTTTCTTGAGGTCATTGGTGTTGACAATGATAAGATATATGAAGACGTAGAAGGAATCGAGCACCATCTCAGCTGGAATTCCATCGACAGAATTGGCGATCTGGTACAATATTTTAAAGCTGACAATAAACGCATCGATGATCTGCAAAGTTTAATCCAAACAAATGAAAAGTGATCCGATACTTTAAGTTCTATTTTCCCTGGTATGGTCTTAAATATATATAAAGCGGCCTAAATCCGTCGGGGCAAACGTTCCTCGGATTGTTAGATGACGGTATCAAATATTTAACCGAGGATCAGGCTGACTGGCGGGATAAAAGACACAGCGGGGAGAGAACAGATGAAAATTGATGGTGTATTTTCAGGCGGCGGTGTGAAAGCATATGCATTCCTTGGGGCGTTACAGCAGATTTCGAAGCACAATCATACGTTTGAGCGAGTGGCCGGATCCTCTGCAGGAGCTATTATTGCATCTTTTTTGGCAGCCGGCTATCAAACTGGTGAAATAGATGAATTAGTGGAGGATCTGGATACAAAAAAACTTATGGACCCTCCCAAGTGGACGACACGCATTCCATTTTCCAAATGGCTGAATCTTTATTTTCAGCTCGGTCTGTATAAAGGCCATCAACTTGAAAATTGGATCCACAAACAATTGGCACGGAAAATGATATATACCTTTTATGATCTGAAACCAGGTTATCTGAAAGTGGTTGTCAGTGACATAACACTTGGCAAGCTCGTCGTCATTCCAGACGATCTGAACAGGATATATGGTTTAAACCCTAATTACTTTCCAGTTGCAAAAGCGATAAGGATGAGTGCGGGTTTTCCATATTTTTTTATGCCCAAAAAAATACCCGGCAAAACGAACAGAAAAAGTCTGATCGTTGATGGGGGATTATTGAGTAATTTTCCATTATGGGTCTTTAAAGATGGGAGCAATC
>NZ_DATGTI010000037.1:0-22036 GCF_035301925.1 Lentibacillus sp.
AATTGCTCATCTGATGTCTCCAAAATTAATGCTGGTTCAACCCTATTGTCGAGTAAAGCTTCCAGCCGCCCGAAAATAGTACTTGCAGCTGATACAGAAATTTGCTGTCCGGTAATCGAGCGTACCAAAGATTTGAAGTAATCAGGGCGCATAGTGACCGTAATATCTCCAACAATATCAATCAATTTATTCATATGTTTATCGGAACTGCCCAACGCCTTAACAGCATCGTCATGTTGATTGATCACCAATTTTTCCATAGGTCCACCTCAGATTCAGTTTAAATGATTTTTCTATTTTTGACAAAAGCCCTGTCAATGTATTGAATTGCTAGCCTAAATAAGATAGTTTTGATATGATAATCGTGATATCAATGATTTGCATCTTTATAGAGACGCTTTAAGTGCGTGTTCAAAAAGGAGGCTAAAAAGAACCAAGAAGTTCGAGGCGGCGCAGTTTCGAGCAGCGGGCTTCTCTTGTTTGTGGTGAGTTCTGCGTCCGCCACAGGATGTGGACAGTTTTAGCAGAAGATCCCCTGTTAGATGTGTCATTTTAGCGGACTTTTTGAACAACCTCTTTAAACCAATCAGGAAAGGTGGATGTATATGACTAAACCAAAAATCGTCGTTCTCGGCGCAGGTTACGCTGGAATGATGACCACGAAGAAATTAATGCAGAAATTAAGCCCGGAAGAAGCGGAGATTGTGCTTGTCAATAAGCATAACTATCACTATCAGACAACATGGCTTCATGAAGTCGCTGCCGGAACAGTCAATCAAAACCAGGCTCGTATGATGATCAGTGATGTGATTAACCCAAGCCGTGTCAACTTGATTTATGATGAAGTTGTCGAAGTGAAAAAAGACGACAATCGTGTCGTGCTCAAAAACAGCGAAGTTACATACGATTACCTAGTGATTTCACTCGGATTTGAAACGAACACATTCGGGATTAAAGGGATGGAAAAAAATGCGTTTTCCATTACAGACATCGACTCAAGCCGCATGATTCGCGAGCATATTGAGTATCAATTTGCCAAATACAGCACTGCGGCCAATCCAAAAGATGAAGATCTGACAATCCTGGTTGGCGGCGGCGGATTTACCGGTATCGAATTTGTTGGTGAACTGGCTGAAAAGGTACCGGAGCTTTGCAAAAAGTATGATATTGACCGCAGCAAAGTACGTGTCATTAATGTGGAAGCAGCTCCACGTATTCTACCAGGTTTCGATGATGATCTTGTTGCATATGCCAAAAAGTCACTATCTGATCGTGGCATTGAATTCAGGGAAGGTGCCAAAATTTCCGAGTGCAAGAAAAACAGCTTTGTAATCGGTGAAGGTGATGATACGGAAGAAATTAAAGCCGGCACTATTGTATGGACCGGTGGTGTTACCGGAAATTCCGTCCTGTCCAAATCCGGTTTTGAACTGACAAAAGGTAAGGTGACGGTTAATGGCGACCTGCGTGCTCCTGGTGAAGAAAACATCTTTATCCTTGGTGACTGTGCATGGGTCATGAATGAAGCAGAAGGAAAGCCATTCCCGCCAACAGCACAGGCAGCTATGCAGCATGCGGATACATGTGCAGACAATATCAAAGCATTGCTGCGTCATGAACCATTAAGCAAGTTTGTGTTTGACGATAAAGGCACCGTTGCTTCACTTGGTGAGACAGACGCAATGGGAACAGTATTCAACGATAATAAGTTGTATGGAAAAGCGGCTGTATCGATGAAAAAGGTCATTGATAACCGTTACTTGTTCCTGCTTGGCGGGCCAAAGCTCATCCTGAAAAAAGGCAAACTTCGCATGTTTTAATTAATCGAGGAGGGACATTTTTATGAAAAACGGAACAGTATATGTATTTTTGCTGGCACTGGCAGCAATTGTAGGGTATACGGTGGCAACACGCACACTTGAAGACGCAAGAGACTTCCGTTAATAACAAGCGGTAACGCATTAACCATCCTGTCAAAATGTCAGGATGGTTTTTAATTACCTGTCAATAAATGTTAGTTATTTCTATTTTCAATATTAAACCATAATTTACTGGATTTTTGTTATTAATCTGTGATCATTATCACTGTTTATATAGTGATAACCATATATATTGAGGAAGATAGGAGGGTGCTTATGAGTATTGAATTGATTATTCTGCTGGTGGTACTTTTTATTGCAGCCTTGGGAGGCACATTTGTCGCTTTTAAACAAGAAGAAAACAAAATGAAAAAGTATGAAGAAGAGGGCGACACTGTTGAAGATCAATTAAGGCGGTCACATGAATATGAATCCTCATCATTGAAGTCGAATGTCCCTTTGCAATTAATTATTTATGGGGTTACTATTACCATTTCACTTATTGCTTTTGCAATTTATGTTTTTTAGAGGATGTTCAAAAACGCTGGTAACAATGACAGATCGAATGGGGGAGATCTTCTGCTAAAACCACCCAAGTCCTGTGGCGGACGCAGAAGTCACCACAATGTGTAAGCCCGCTCTTAAAACGACGTTGCCTTAAACTTTCGATGAACAGGACGTTGCGAACTTAGCCGACCGGTCCTCCTTTTTGGACACGAACTTTTCTTCTTTTCAGTTTTTATCGGGAGAGTATTTTTTAGAAGTGAACGTTCGGTACAGCATTCATGTTTTTGTCCTATTACCAAATACTACAAGACAGGAGGTGGTTAGATGATAACCGTTATCTTGTCTTTTTTATTGGCATCAGCTCCCTTGACTGTTACCGAGGATGGACAGGTGGCAGATAAATTAGTGAAGGAAGATTTTGAATTACTTTACGTTGATCAATTATTAGTGGATGACACGAAACTGAAGCTGCAAATGGATATTCTTGATGAAAAGTTGTATGAAGAGCCTATCAACGCAAAGTTGGATGAGAATGGAAAAATTATAGAAGGAGAACCCGGAAGATCGCTTGATCGGCAAAAATTTCAGGAGTTGTTCCTCAACTATTTTTATAAGGGAACTCCCAGGAAGATAGCGCTGCCTGAACGGCCTATCTACCCTCGAGTTGGAAGTGAACTGCTTGCGGAGATTCGTGAACATAAAATTGGGAGCTATACGACAAAATTTAAACAGAGCAATAAGGAGCGGTCACGAAATATTGAACTGGCAGCTGAGGCGATCAATAATCATGTTGTTTTTCCGGGCGAATCGTTTTCGTTTAACGATGTTGTGGGCGAACGGACGAAAGAGAAAGGTTATAAACGTGCACCGGTTATTGTGAAAGGCGAGTTGACCGAAGACATCGGCGGGGGTATTTGCCAAGTTTCCTCAACATTATACAACGCGGTTGATTTGAAAAACATTGAAATGACAGAACGCTATTCACACAGCCGCAGTGTCCCCTATGTACCGCCGGGACGTGATGCGACTGTCAGCTGGTATGGGCCTGATTTTGCTTTCACCAACAATTACAGACAGCCTATCCTGATTCGTGCCTCCGCTAAGAATGGGGAAATGACGATACACATTTTATCGTCAGAATCGACATAATTGTTGAATCGTCAATCCATGGTTGGCTGCCCGTTTAGGCGGGATAAGGAATCAGTTAAATAATTTTTGCGCCTTACAATTTCACCTTCCTTTGCCAAGCATAAGCCCCCATTTCACTTTCTTTTAACATGAAAGTTAGTTAAAATTTAATCAGATAAGGGGGGCTTTCGTTATGGATATATTGAATTTGAATGATCATTTTCAAGGTGATATGTCATCAAAATATAGTGAACAGCTTGAGGGGCTTTTAGAAGAATTTAATCGCGGCCATTATCCGAATGTATTGTCAAAATCAGCTGCACTGCGCTCTGAAAGTGATCTGGACAAGCAGCTTGCCGATAAATTAAAAATGGTTGAAGCGATTTGCCATTCGGAAATTGGTGAAGTAAAGGCATCATCTGCCATCATTTCCGAGTTATATCACCAATCGGACATTGATTGGATGCTGCTCGGCGAATTAGCGTTCATGTGTGACTTTAAGCTGGCGCGTCGCATATTAAGTGCAGCTGTCAAGCAGATGGAAGAGGACAGTGAAGCCGACCGGATTAAACTGGCGCGTGGTTATCTGGTGCTTGCCGAGGCAGAGGAAAACTTGGAAAAATATGTACGGGCCATCAAGTATTTCAAAAAAGGTCTTGAGTTTTTCCAAGAGGGCGAAACACCGGATCAGTATATGATTTTGTACCTTCATTTCAAAATTGGTATGATGTACTCTATGAAAAACGAAACGGAGGAATCACTTCACTATTTGAGTAAAGTGATTGACATGGCCGGTGATACGAATCCGGATTTGAAAATCAACAGTCTGGTAACCATCGCCAAAACTTATGGCAGTAAGAATGAAAATGAAAAGGCGTACCCATATCTGGAAGAGGCGCTGGACCTGCTGGAAGGCTCGTCACTTGAAAATAACATGACCCATGCGGAAGCACTGACTGAAATGGCATTTTACTATTTCGATCAGTCCAAACTGACTGAGGCAGTACCGTATTATCAGAAAGCCATTTCCATCTACAAGAGTTTGCCGAACACGTCCCATCGCAAGTTAGGCATGATTTACATGCAATATGCTTACTGTCTTGAACATATGGAACAGCAGAATATCCGAAAAGCAGGCAAAAGTTATGAAAATGCCGTCGAACTTCTTGAATTGACAAAGGACCGGGAATTACTTGAGAATGCCCTCGCTGATGTGATTGCTTTTTTCGATAACACGGGCAATCAGAAGAAAAAACGAGAGTATGAAGAACGATTTGTCAAGATGACCAATGCTTGACAGGTCGATACATGCCACGTAGTATGATAAATGATAATGAGAATCTTTTTCGTTCATATTGAAGCTTTAAGAACAGGTGAGTGTTATCGAGATATGGGGGACAAATCGGGTAACCATGGCTCCCCCCCAGTAAAGAACATACACCTTCCGGGAATTCCATTGAATGGTTCAACCGTGGAATAGAGGAGAGAGAGTCATGAAAAAAACAGCCATTTTGGTATCGCTGCTGGTATTGGGACTGTTGGCTGCATGTGGTGATGATGAGCGTTCAGATCAGGATAACCACAATGAAAACGGTACTAATGATAGCGGGGAAACCGTGACAATAGAAGATGCGATGGGGACACAAACGATTGAAAAAGGTCCTGAAAATATCGTTGCACTCGAATGGTCTTACGCTGAGAACCTGCTTGCTTTGGGTATTCAGCCGGCTGGGGTTGCTGATTTGGACGGCTTTCATCAGTGGGTGAATATCGATAAGGAATTCGATGAAAGCGTAGAGGATGTAGGGACACGGCAGGAACCAAATCTGGAGGCAATCCGACGCCAGGATCCGGATTTGATCATTGCGGTAAAATTTCGTCATGAGCAATATCTGGACCAATTGAAAGAAATTGCCCCGGTTGTCACGTTTGCCCCTTATGGAGAGGAAGCCATTCAGGATCATTATGAGAATATGCTTAATGAAATGAAGACACTGGCTAAAATCGTCAATAAACAGGATCAGGCTGAACAGGCTATTGCCGACTTGGATTCAATTATTGAAGAACAAAAACAGCGCATTACAGATGCAGGACTGGAAGGATCCGAATTTATTGCTACCCAGGCATTTACGGCTCAAAATACACCAACATTAAGATTATTTACGGATAATTCCATGGTTGGAAAGGTCATGAATGAACTTGGTTTTGAAAATGTTTACCAGACAGATGAGCCGGAAGTGTATGGATACAGTGAAGTGACGCTGGAAGCACTGCAGAATTTCCAGGATCGTAAAGATCTGCAATTTTTGTATATTGTTCAGGAAGATGACAATATTTTTGAGTCCGATTTTAAAGGAAATCCAGCCTGGGAGAACTTAAGCTTTGTACAAAACGGCAACACCCACCAATTGCCCGGAAATACGTGGACATTCGGTGGTGTGCTGTCAAATCAGGTATTGGCAAAACAGCTGGTTGATGCCATGGTAAAAGAGTGATTGGATGAATAACAAATTGTGGCAATCAATCGTTGCGGTTCTTACCTTTGGGGGTGGAACCGCGCTTTTATGCATCTTAACGTTTATCCATATTAATCAGGGAAGTGTATCGATTTCCATCGGCACAGTGATTGATGCTATCATTTCCCCTGAAAATAATCTGGAACACCATACAGTTCGTATTTTGCGGATGCCCCGGGCCATCATGGGTATTATTGCCGGCGGGGCATTGGCTGTTGCCGGGGTTGTCCTGCAGACAGTAACGACAAATCCGCTGTCGTCGGCAAGTACACTTGGCATTCATTCCGGTACGTATTTTGCTGTTGTTTTCAGTACAGTGTTCCTGCCGGCAGCTTTAGTTGGAAATGGCATTATTGTGGCGTTTGTCGGTGGTATCGTGACCTTTCTGATTGTATTCATGCTGTCAGGTGGAAATAGAGCTTCACCGGTGCGTATGGTGTTGGCCGGTATGATTGTGACGTTTTTATTTTCATCGCTGACAAGTGTTCTGCAGATTTTTTATGAAAATGAAACAGCAGGATTGTTCTTATGGGGTTCAGGAACACTCGTGCAAAACGACTGGAGTGGTGTCCGGTTTTCCTTGCCGGTCGTGGCAGTCGGTCTCTTAATCATTTTAGCTATGTCATTTAAATTGGACACCCTGACGCTGGGGGACGATGTTGCCACCGCGCTGGGACAGAATGTGCATATTGTTAAATTTGTGACGATTACAGCAGCGGTCCTGCTGACGTCTGTTACCGTCAGTGTCGTTGGTCCGATCGGATTCGTCGGACTTGTTGCACCGCACATAATTAAGCTGATTGGCTACCGTAAGCATTTGCCGCTTTTGATTGCGTCTTTTATTTGGGGCGGCAATGTGCTATTATTCGCTGATATTTTGGCACGTGTGATTGATCCGTCATTTTCCGAGCTGCCTGTTGGTGCAATTACGGCATTGATTGGTGCACCATGGCTCATCTATCTTGTTATGCGGATGAAACAGTCAAAATACGGTGATGACAATACATCTGTTATTGCCGGAAAAACATCAGCAAGTTTGTCACTAAAAGTAGTTATTCCGGTATTAGTCATCATTATTTTGTTGACGATGTTTGTTAGTCTGGCATCCGGTAATTATGGTTTTGAACCGACTCTGTTATGGAATGCATTATTTGGTGAATCAGATAATTTTATGCTCGGACTGGTGATGGATTTACGATTGCCGCGGGCGCTGGTTGCTTTAGTCAGTGGCATGGTGCTTGCTGTCAGTGGACTTATTTTCCAGGGTGTTCTGCGCAATACGCTCGCAGATCCGTCTGTCATCGGGATTACTTCTGGGGCAGGCGTCGGTGCACTGCTGACCATGTATGTGTTTGGTGTAGCCGCTGTCTGGATCCCGGTCGGAGCCATGTTCGGTTCCATTCTATTTTTTGTATTTGTGATGCTGATGGCTATTCGCGCAAAATTTCAGCCGACCATTTTGGCATTGCTCGGGATTGGCGTATCTGCATTTGGTCAGGCGATTATTCAAATACTGGTCGTCCAGGCGGATTTGAATGTAGCATCCGCATTAACATGGCTGTCAGGAACAACGTATGCAAGAGGATGGTCGGAATTTTTAAATTACTTAATTTGGCCGGTTATCATTTTGTTTCCATTGCTAATGTTGCGGATTCGTGATCTTGATACGTTATCATTGGGAGATGACACAGCCAAAGGACTTGGACTGAAAGTGATGTCTGCCCGGTTTCAACTGGCATTATTGGCAACATTACTGGCAGCATTCAGTGTAGCCGCAGTCGGTACCATCGGGTTCATTGGCCTGATTGCACCGCACTTGTCCCGATTAATTGTCGGACCGTTCAATCAACGTCTCTTGCCGGTTACGATGCTTGTTGGCGGTGCATTGCTGGTTATTGCGGACATGCTGAGCCGTACACTGCTTGCCCCGAATGAAATCCCATCCGGTATACTGGTTGCGATTATCGGTGCACCGTATTTTCTGTGGTTGATGCGGAAACGGGCATAAGCAAAGACGTCAATTGAATCGGAAAAATTATGCTGCAGAGAATAGACTGTGAATGAAAGAAAAATCAAACCCGTCTGCTCTCCTGTGAAAAGGTGCAGGCGGGTTATAATTATACCTTTTGTTGTCGGCTTTTTATCCAGTTGATTAATCCGCCGCTCAGGATAACCTCACGCTGACGTTCAGAAAGGTTATGCTCGACTGTTATTTCATGTTCATGATCTCTCAGTGTCCCTGTGGCATCGTGTGTCAGGGCTTGATCGATTTGAAGACCGATTTCCGCACCAGGCTTCATTTTACCGAATACAAGATGGTCTTTGATCAGTTTCTGTCTAACATTCAAAGCCAATGTATATCCTCCTTTGGAAATATGTCTCTAACAATCCATATCTCAAAATAGGCAAAGTCAAACAAAACCCGGAATGTTTATTATAAATGAGTTGAAATTGATGGCTAGATTATTGATAATGTGATGAGTGCTGAGCAGGGGCGGCGGATCGAAGGGAGCGTCATTCATCGTCGTCGTTTTAAAAAATAAAAAGGATGCCATTCCAAAATGGGTGACATCCTTTTACCGAAAAAGATTATTCAGCTTTATGTGCTTCGATTTCGAAAGTGATTTTAACTTCATCAGCAACCAGTACGCCGCCGGTTTCCAATGCAGCGTTCCATGTAAGACCGAAATCTTTACGGTTGATGGTTGTTTCACCGCTGAAACCTGCTACGATGTTGCCGCTCATCGGATCTTTGCTTTGTCCTTCTGACACAACATCAAATGTAACTTGTTTTGTTGTGCCGACCATTGTTAAGTCTCCTGTCACATCATAGTTGTTGCCTGATTTTTTCTTGATATCAGTTGCAACAAATGTAGCTTTTGGATGATTTTCAACATCGAAGAAATCGGCTGAAAGCAAATGATCATCGCGATCTTTATTTTTTGTATCGATAGATGATACATCAATGTTAACTTCAACCTTTGAATCTGTCAGGTCGTCCGGATCAGCTTCGATGACCGCATCAAAATCATTGAAATGACCTTTTGCTTTCGAAATCATCATATGCTTTACGGAAAATCCTATCTCACTGTGTACTGTGTCTACATTAAATGTTTCTTTTGCCATGTGTATCCCTCCAATAGTTACTTTATGTAACCAAGTATAAAATGATAAATAAATATTGTCAAGTAATTATGCAATATTTATTTTGAATTCA
The DNA here is from genome assembly GCF_035301925.1 of Lentibacillus sp. Classification (GTDB taxonomy): domain Bacteria; phylum Bacillota; class Bacilli; order Bacillales; family Amphibacillaceae; genus Lentibacillus. The sequence goes on from NZ_DATGTI010000037.1 coordinate 9,228, forward strand.
GTATAAATTACCCTGATGTATATTTCAATAAACCTGTTTTCCGTGCTATACTATGAATAGATTTGGAGTGGTGAATCATGGCGGAATTAAGTATCATTCCATGCGGAAGGAAAAAAATTTGGGATAAACAGCCGGAATTGGGGGCGGTACCGGCAAAAGATGCCTATATCGGCACATTGCATCAACGCACGCGCCAGTATGCGGAAATGTTCACGGATCAGTGGGTGATTTTGTCTGCCAAGCATGGTTTTCTGTTTGCTGATGATTCAGTTGACGGCCAGTATGATGTCACCTTTGGTCAAAAAAGTGATGAAATCATTTCATTTGATAAATTAATCAAGCAGGCAAAAGATAAGCAACTGGATCAATTTGATCAACTTGTTGTTTTGGCGGGAAAAAAATATAAACCTATTATAGACAGAACGTTTACCAAAGATATCCCCAGAGTTTTTCCTTTATTGCAGTATGGCGGAATAGGTTACATTTTGCGGGCGCTGAAGCAATCAGTGGAAACGAATACGCCCATTCACTAATAAACAGGAGCAGATATCATGACACGACCTTTACTGATAGCACTTGTTTTAATTGGTTATATGATTTATGTCGCTTTTAAACATAAAGAGACTTGGAAAAGGTTATCAATAATGCAGATTGCCGGTGTGTTTGTCACGTTTGTCGGGATTGTAAGTGTTTCGGCATTTATTCTTTATTACGGCACCCGGTATATTACATCTGCCATACCAGGTGAAATCACCGGTTTTGTTATTCAGTTTTTTGCCATAATCATTATCATTGCCGCTGCAGCAATAGGTTTTGCCGCAATCGCCAGTAAAATTACGAACGGCATTATTCCAATTCAGCGGAGAAATCATGAAAAATAACAGAAAAACGCCCCACAGCTAACGGCTGCTGAGGCGTTTTTAGTAACGCCAAAGTGGTATATTATGGATTGATCTTACAAGAAAAGCGAAGGAAGGTTTACACTTTAATGGACATCGTAAAAATTTTTTAAAAATCTTTCATGAGCTGTAAATATATTCTGGAACAGCAGCCGTTCCAAAAACCATCCGATATGAAAATAATGCTATAGAAAGGACTGATTTATTCGGGAGGTCAAGAGGATGGATAAAGGTACCATTGTACGATCGGCTGTGCTGGTTCTGGCACTTGTAAACCAATTTCTCGTTATCATTGGTAAATCGCCGCTGCCAATCGACGGCGAACAATTTGAACAGACAGTTTCTTTCATTTTTACAGCGGTCACATCCGTTTGGGCGTGGTTCAAAAATAACTATGTGACGAAAACAGGAAAGGATCAGAAGAAAGTATTAATGCAAAATGGTTTAGTTGCAGGTATGAAAGACAACCGGACGAATACTGGATCTGACAGATGATAACAGTAATGGCTTCGTACAGGAGGCAGTTGGGGATTTTGAGGATGGCTACATCGCACTGCTCTGTGATACTGGCAGGATGACTGTGGAAGATTTGGCGGAGAAACACTTGAACGTTGACTTGACACAATCGGATTTCTGGGAAAATGCCATGAAGCCAAGCGTAAAAGATGTGGAAGAATTTCTTTCGTTGAGCAATGTTTAATACCACACGAAAAGGTTTGTCATTTTGGAAATAGTAAGATACAATATAACTAACAAAAAAAGCATAGGTTAGAAGCCTTCAAGGGGAGCCGTATGGCTGAGAGTGAACAAACTGCTGTTCTGACCCTTCGAACCTGTTAGTTAGTACTAGCGTAGGGATGGTGGCTTTTTGATGGAATAGTTAGCAATGTGAGCGGATTTCCACATCAGGAGGCTTCCCCTTGGCATTGCTTTTTTTGTGCGCAAAAAATCAGTAGGCGGGATGTCCCCGCCACAAAGGGGGAGGATTTATCATGCGTGCAAAACGTACGTTATTTTTGATTGAGGTGGCTGTTTTTACAGCATTGGCACTGATGCTTGATATTATTCCGTTCTTATCGATCAAACTTTGGGTTCAAGGCGGGTCGGTATCGCTTGCGATGATACCTGTTTTTATCATAGCATACCGCTGGGGACTTAAGGGTGGACTCTTATCCGGGTTTTTATGGGGGATTCTGCAAATAGCTGTTGGTACCGGATATGTGTTGCATCCGGTACAGGGGTTCATCGACTATGTACTGGCCTTCACCGTGATCGGGTTTGCCGGCATCTTTGCTAAGCAGATTCAGGATGCGGTTCAATCAGGCAACACAAAAAGATATCTCACCTATATTACGCTTGGGGTGATTCTCGGCAGTATGCTTCGATTTGCAGCCCATTTTGCAGCAGGTGTCGTATTTTTTGAGTCGGCAGTAGAGGGACAGTCGGTCTGGGTTTATTCGTTCCTGTATAACGTTTCCTATATCATACCGTCTTTAATCATTAGTGCGATTGCCGTCTTTCTCCTGTTTCACAAACAGCCAAAAACATTGCTGCACGCAGCATAAGATATTTATTCCGCTCACAATCAACCATGTCACGAAAAAGAGGCTGGGACAAAAGCATTTTTATTAAAGAAAAATCCGAACTTTAGTTGGTGCATATATCCCGCTCCGGAAATATACTTGGTGCTCGTCGTGTTGCATGAGATGTCGGAGAAGCAGCACTCCTCGCAACTCGCATTTTACTCGGTGGATGTTCAGCTCGTCGCTTTCCGCGGGCGGCTGGTGAGCCTCCTCGTGCTCGTCGCGTTGCAAGCTATCTCTGTGAGGTATACGCTCCTTGCAGAAAAGATTGCTGGCGCACTGCGGGGTCTCACCTCTGCCTTTTATCCCGCAGGAGTCTTCGTATATTTCCTCCGCTCAAGTAGTGCATTGTTCGTCTTTAGATTGGCAGTTTTAATTATGTCCCAGCCTCATTTTTTTCGTATATACTGCTCATAAAGGAGTGATGTTCATGCGGGAACTTGTCGGACAGTGCCAGGAATGTGGAAAAAATGTCTATTGTGAGAATGGATTTTTTGATGGTGTCCAGGAAAACGGCAAACTGCTGTGTAATGATTGTGCCGATGAAAGTGAATCAATATAAAGAAGTTGACAGTCAACCCCCTGAAGTTCACATGTTAAGAGGCACAGCTGCAGACATTTTCACCGCTTCCTTTCGATGTGCATAGGCTATAGCACATTTCAGAAAGGAAGTGTTTTAAGTGGAAATAACCCTTTCCCATTGGCTATACGGTATTTTTACATTAATGATCATTTTCACGATGATATTCCGTAGAGGTGTCGTCTTGCCAACCTTACTCGGGACGTTTGTCATTGCCTGGGTATATCAGGGCAGTCTGGTTGATGGCTTTACCGCAATCTTTAATGCCAATCTCGTTGCGGCAAAAGAGCTTTTTAATATTTTTTTGATTATAACCTTTATGATAGCGTTATTGCACTCTTTACGCGACCTTGGTGCTGATCGAAAGATGATTCAGCCTATCGAAAAGTTAATGGTTAATGGTCACGTTTCGTTTTTTGTATTAGTCGCAATAACCTATGTGATATCCTTATTCTTTTGGCCGACTCCGGCTGTGCCGTTAATATGTGCCTTGCTTGTACCGGCAGCCATACGGTCCGGTCTGCCTGCGATGACTGCCGCCGTGGCTGTTGCCCTGGCCGGCCAGGGGATGGCACTGTCATCTGATTACATTGTGCAGGTTGCTCCCAATCTGTCGGCAACATCTGCCGGAATAGATACGGCTCTTGTCTCTGATAAAGCACTTGTCTTATCGTTGATTGCTGGTGGTGTTGCAATCTCATTAGCATACTTCTTGTATCGGAAGACGATTCGTTCAAAAAACAGTGAGTTGAATGAAATCGAAATGAATCGGATGCAAACGGAAAAAGTATCCGAAAATAAGGCGAAATCCGTCCATTTGAATGCGTGGAGCAAATTGTTTGCGGTATTGGTTCCGGTATCCCTGTTGGGTGTGGTTATTTATATGATGTACACAAAGCTTAATTCAGGAAGAATGACCGGGTTTGAAGGTGGTGATGGTGCTGCATTTGTTGGTGGTGTTGCTGTCATATTGCTGCTGCTGTCAACTATTGCATTCGGTCGTCAAAATGCTTTGGATTATATTACAAACCACATTACAGAAGGGTTTGTTTTTGCATTTAAGGCAATGGGGCCGGTCATTCCGATTGCAGGGTTCTTTTTCCTGGGCAGTACAGATTTTTCCGGGAGTATCCTCGGTATTGAAGAAAATGCACCCGGCTTTTTGTTTGATCTCGTTGAAGCATCACAGGCCTATTTACCGCAAAGTGCCTTGTTTGCTGTCATCAGTATTCTGATTATCGGAATCATTACAGGACTTGATGGCTCAGGTTTTTCCGGTTTGCCGTTGACAGGTGCACTGGCAGCATCGCTGGAAACTGCGTCCGTTGATGCAGGAACACTCGCTGCCATTGGACAAATGGGATCTATATGGACCGGTGGCGGAACAATTGTCGCCTGGTCTTCATTGATTGCGATTGCCGGTTTCTGCGGTGTGTCTGTAATGGACCTGGTCAGAAAAAACTTTATTCCAGTGATGCTCGGGTTGTTTGTCGCCGCTTTACTGTCTCTGTTTATTTTTTAATTCAGAAAAGTTAATCATCCTGATAGAATGGTTATGGATGGATTGATGCCATATAACATTTGAAGAATCGAGGTAGACATTGTGGGAAGCAGTACAGATAAGATTATCGAGGAATCACTGGATGCATTGATGAATGATGACACTTTTTTACCTGGGGGAATATAAAAGCATTCATCCCGGTCAGTCATATAAAGGAAGTTTTACCGGCAAAAGTGTCCTTAACGGTGGTTCTTTAGGACGAAAAGATGCAACCGGCAAAGGTGTTGACTTCCGCTATATGCTTCACGATTTTGCTAAAGATCAGGAAAAATGGCTTTCGGAACGTGATAATAAATTTGCAGAAACGTTACTTGATCATATCAATCAAACGTTATCAATCGCTGTCCAGGGTTCGGCAATGTTGGTTCGTCGGCAGCACTTAGTGACCTATATTCGCTCAGGCAGAATTGTTTTATTCAAGCAGTTATGAAAATTACAACCACTATTTATCGGCAGGGAAAATTGTATTAAAATCTGACTAAAAAAGCATTCCTTTCTTTTTAGGGAGTGTTTTTTTAATGGATTGTCGGCGTGTCAAAGATTTGAAGACAGCAATTGACATATAAATGTCTTTATGATACTTTGTTTTTAAATATTTATGAATATACACTTTATTGTGAAAACTGCTATTTTTACAACGAATTTTAGCTGAAATTTTGTAAGGGCTTACATCCTAATCATAGGAGGTTAAAAATGGAGAAAGTAAAAAATCGTTGGTTAATTGCTTTGTCGGGGGTTGGCATACATATTTGTATAGGGTCTGCGTATGCCTGGAGTGTATTTACAAATCCGATGGCGGATGCGTTTGGATGGAGCACAAGCCAGATTTCATTAGCATTCAGTATTGCCATCTTTCTGCTGGGATTCTCTGCTGCTTTTATGGGAAAGTTTGTTGAAAAAAGAGGACCGCGTATTTCCGGTATGTTATCCGCTCTATTTTTTGGGGTTGGGGTAATGGGAACAGGACTTGCAACGGCTTTTGAATCATTAGCTTTAATGTACTTTTTTTATGGCATCATTGGCGGTATTGGACTTGGCATAGGCTATATAGCACCGGTTTCGACACTTGTCAAATGGTTTCCCGATCACCGGGGACTGGCAACTGGGCTTGCTATCATGGGCTTCGGCTTTGCATCGCTGATCAGTGGCCCTGCTGGAGAGGCTTTGGTCAGTTCAGTTGGTATTTCAAATGCATTTTATATTCTGGGTGCAAGCTATCTGATCATTATGATGGCTGCATCACAATATCTAGCTCCGCCTCCGGAGGGCTGGAAACCTAAAGGAATGCAAGATGAAAAAGCTGATGAACCTAGGAAAGAAAAAGAGGATCTTTCCCAAATGACAGCCAATGAGGCAATTAAGACAAAACCTTTTTGGATGTTATGGATGATGCTGTTTCTTAACGTTACAACGGGTATTGCCATCATCTCTGTTGCATCCCCGATAGGACAGGAGATCACTGGCATGTCAGCTGTAACGGCGGCCACCATGGTAGGAATTATGGGACTTTTCAATGGTGCCGGCAGACTTGGATGGGCTACTATCTCGGACTTCATTGGCAGGCCGAATGTGTATACCATCTTTTTTATTATAGGCATTGTTTCATATTTTTTGCTGCCGGTTATCACATCGGTGATTTTATTTCAGATTCTCGTATACGCAATCGTTTCCTGCTATGGAGGGGGATTTTCTTCTGTTCCGGCTTACATTGGGGACATATTTGGAACAAAACAGCTGGGTGCGATACATGGCTATATTTTAACGGCCTGGGCAGTGGCCGGCATTGTCGGTCCAATGCTGCTGTCATTAATATATGACTCAACTTTCGCAGACTGAAATAGGCAGGTAAACCTTGATATAATTCGGCAGACCCGCTATCCATTGTTGTAGTTGACTTTTGATAAGTTGTTGCGTTTTCTTATTACTCTTTTTCAGGGTATCTTCAAGAAGCTCGATTAGTTGTTGTAGTGCCACTGCCCAATCGAGGTCGTTGATTTCATCACAAAGTTCATAAAACATGCCGCCTAGGGTTCGGTCATCTGTACTGCAACGATTTTGCCATGACAGCACGATATACCTTGCGAACACAATAGTCGTGTGGCCAATGAGAGCGTCGTAGGAACGACTCTGGAATTCCTTTTGAAGTTTTAAAAGGGACTTTGTCGTTTTGAAGAAAACTTCAATATCCCAGCGCATGCCGTAAATACGGATAATTTCCTGGTCACTCAATGTACAGTCTGTACTCAAAATCGCAAGCCAATCACTTTTCTTATTCCGGTTGCGGACGAAAACGACTTTGACAGGCACACCATTGGCCTGTGTTGTATGGATAGAGCGTAAAATACCCTTTTTTCCATCAGTTGGTTCAGCCAGGCGATATAGCTCATCTAAGCTAACGCGTTTTCCATCTACGAGATAACGCTGCTTTAACTTTTTGACCATGCCAATAACGTCCAAACCCTGTTCTGTAATTTCTTTGATAAGGGGCTGCTGGGTAAACCACGTATCCATGAGAACGTAGGAGGCATCAATGCCGGCGTTCATCGCACGTTCAAGCATACCCGGAATCTGTTCCGGAGCCGTTTGTAACGCTTCTTGACGACGCTTGTAACCTGAACTGCGTTTATCAATGTTTTCAGATATACCGTTTATCTTGCTTTTTTTCGAACTCAATAACGAAAAATCTATGGGCAGGAACGTAGCACCGTCAGACCAGCCCAGTGTCAACATCCGAAAACCTTTGTAGAATCGCATTTTCTGCGATGCATGGTCAAAGCAGCGGGCCAGAAGCTCTACGTGTTTACTTCGATTCCGATCATAAGATGAATCATCTAAGATGAGCACTTTTGGACGATCATGACGTGTCAGCTTTGATACCTTACTTATCGTATAAGCGACCAGTGAAAGCAGAAATCGGCGCCAGTTGAACGTCGATTGATTGAGAAACCGATAGACGGTATCCTTGGCCGGAACATCCGTGGCTTTCTTGCTCTCAAGCGTCCGGAACCAGTTTTTATTTTCAAAGATCAGGCAAAAGATTAGCTGGAAAATATAAGCACAGGAAAACCCAAAGGACTTCGTAATGCCTGCATGACGTAAGTGCTTGAACACACTTAATTCTTGAAAAGTCGATTTTATTTCATTTGGCAGTTGATTAGTCGAGTTGTTTTTCGCTATCATATAGGGGACACCTCTTCTGTATGGTATGTGGTTCTCGTCAAATCAACTATACCAAACGTTGAGGTGTTTTTTCATGTTTATGCTTCTTGTCAACAACCATAATTCAACAGATACCGACCTTACAGCTAATTAAGTGATTTATGATTTTCTAGGTGCGAAAGTTGAGTATATGACAATACGAATAGCTATCAGCTGGTGCTGATTATTTTTGGCGGAATGCATGTTATTTCTTTGGTTATTTCGCTTTGGATAAGGGTAGTCATGCAGAAAATGAAAGAAGAGAAAATATATACAAACAATACAAAGGCTTCAAATTTATAAAATCTGAGTAGATAAACCTGTTACAGGTGTAGATCTGTCGGGAGTTTAAATAAGATATTTTCACCATTATTCGTTTGCTTTGCTTTTCCTTTTGCTCCAGTATGTTATAATATTTAGAAAATATTAAAATGTATTATTGTTAGATAATTGGATTTGGGATAGACGCATTTAAAAAGGGTTTCATTAAACTTTTTCGGGGGAGGAGATTACATGCAGGATCAGGAGCATGTCGTGGTCACCATTAACGGGAAAGAGTACTTGGCGGCACCCGATCAGAATTTGCTGGATTTAATTAACACAACCGGTAAATTTGTGCCGCAAATCTGCTATAACGCGTCACTCGGACCTGTCCAGACATGTGATACGTGTATGGTTGAAGTGGATGGCGAAATTGTACGTGCTTGTGGAACGGCTGTGAGGCCCGGAATGGAGGTGAATACCGAACTGGAGCATGTGAGTGCGGCACAAAAGGAAGCACTCGACAGAACACTGGAAAACCATGAGCTGTACTGTACTGTTTGTGATTACAATAACGGCACATGTGACATTCATAACACGGTGGCGGAATTTGGTCTTGAGGAACAGTCGCGTCCTTTTGCGCCAAAACCGTATGAAATCGATAATTCAAGCCCATTTTACCGCTATGATCCGGATCAGTGCATCCTGTGCGGCCGTTGTGTGGAAGTTTGCCAGGATGTTCAGGTGAATGAAACATTGCTGATTGACTGGGAGCGCCAGCAGCCGCGAGTTGTTTGGGATAACGATGTACCAATTGATCAATCGTCCTGTGTCAGCTGCGGACAATGTGTGACGGTTTGTCCTTGCAATGCACTGATGGAAACATCCATGATAGGGGAAGCGGGCTATATGACCGATCAAAAACCGGGATTATTGCGGTCCATGATCGATGTCACGAAAAAAGTGGAAACTGGCTACGGGGCGTTAATGGCTGTTTCCGACACTGAAGCTTCAATGCGTGAGGAACGCATTGAAAAAACCAAAACAGTTTGTACATACTGTGGTGTCGGATGCACGTTTGACGTCTGGACAAAAGACCGGAAAATCCTGAAAGTGGAACCTCAAGCTGATTCCCCGGCCAATGGCATATCCACGTGTGTGAAAGGGAAGTTCGGCTGGGATTACGTGAACTCGGACGAACGGCTCACGAAGCCGTTAATCCGTGATGGTGAATCTTTTGTAGAAGTTGAATGGGATGAGGCACTTGATTATACAGCCAAACGTTTTTCGGAAATTAAAGCTGATAAAGGTGCTGATGCTTTAGGGTTTATTGCCTCATCAAAGGCCACAAACGAAGAATCGTACGTTATGCAGAAATTGGCGCGCCAGGTTTTTGGGACCAATAATGTTGATAATTGTTCACGCTATTGCCAATCACCGGCTACGAAGGGACTTTTCCGGACGGTCGGACATGGTGGTGACTCCGGCTCCATTGACGATATTGCCGAGGCAGATATGGTCATTACGATCGGATCCAATACAGCCGAATCTCATCCGGTGCTCGCATCCCGGATTAAGCGTTCACAAAAATTATTCGGGCAAAAGCTTTATGTATTTGATTTGCGGAAGCATGAAATGGGGCAGCGTGCTGATAAGTTCTTCCAGCCGAAAAGCGGGACAGATCTCGTCTGGTTGTCTGCTGTAACGAAATATATTATTGATCAGGGCTGGGAAAATCGTGATTTTGTTGATAAATGGGTGAATGGCTTTGAGGAATATAAACAATCGCTGGAGAAGTTCACCCTTGATTATGCAGAGAACTTAACCGGTATTTCCAAGGAGGAATTGATAGGTATTGCTGAACAAATTGTCAGTGTCGATAAGCTTGCGATTTGTTGGGCGATGGGAGTAACACAGCACCAGCTTGGCAGTGACACAAGCACCGCCATTTCCAATCTGCTCCTGGTTACCGGAAACTACATGCGGCATGGAACCGGCGCCTATCCATTGCGCGGTCATAATAACGTTCAGGGATGCAGTGACTTCGGAAGTATGCCGAATTTTTTCCCGGGCTATGAAGAGGTTGCCGACGATGATGTACGTAAACGTTATGAAGACGCATGGGGCGTGGAAATTTCGGCTGAGCCCGGCAAAGATAACCATGAAATGATTGGTGCCATCCATGAAGGCGATCTCCATGCATTGTATGTGCTAGGCGAAGACACGGGAATTGTGGATGCCAATATTAATTATGTGACAGCCGCTTTCGATAAACTGGAATTCTTCGTCGTGCAAGATCTATTTTTAACCGAAACCGCAAAACATGCTGATGTTATCCTGCCTGCGGTCCCAAGTTTAGAAAAGGAAGGGACGTTCACGAATACAGAGCGCCGCATTCAGCGTTTGTATCAATCCCTCGATCCTGTCGGTGAATCACGTCCGGATTGGGCTATCATAACTGACCTGGCCGAGAGGATAGGCTATAAGTGGGGTTATGACAGCCCATCGGATATTATGGATGAGTCTGCATCACTTGCACCGTTATTCGCCGGTGTCAGCTATGACAGACTGACAGATTACAATAGTCTGCAATGGCCGGTGGCTGCAGATGGTACAGATACACCGCTTTTATATGTTGACGGTTTTCCGTTTGACGATAATAAAGCACGGCTGTACCCGCTGGATTATGAACTTGTGTATGACACAAACGACGAATACGATTTGCATGTGAATAACGGCAGAGTGCTGGAACATTTCCATGAAGGCAATATGACCTATAAATCAGAAGCCATCACAAGTAAAATGCCGACAGCGTTTATTGAAATGTCACCGGAATTGGCCGAAGAACGCGGCATCAACGAGGGGGCTGAAGTGAAATTGATATCGGAAACCGGTGAGGCATCCGGTCCGGTACACATTACTGACAGGGTAAGCGGACGGGAATTGTATTTGCCGCTTAATGATAATGGCAGAACAGCCGTCAACTATTTAACCGACAACAGTGTTGATAAAGACACTGATACACCGGCATTCAAGGAAATAGCCGTCAAAATGGAAGTCATTAAGAAAAAAGGCAAAAGCCCGCTGCCGCCCAACAACTACCGGCGGGGTAATCCGCAGCCACAAATCGGTGTTCAGCCGGAGCGGAAGTGGAACCGTGACGATTATGCCTTTCCGGGAAGCCAGGTGAAGCAAAATGGCTGAAAAAATATCACATATAAAACGAATGGAAATCTCTGAAGAATCTATTCAGGAAAGGAATCTGGATGAAATTACGCAATCAATCAGTGAAAATAAGGAAGCTGTTTTAAAAGGGATTGACTTGCTTGAAACCTTGAACCAGAGCGGAACATTGGATACACTCAATGCATTCGTTAAACACCGTGAGGATGCATTGGAAAATATCGTGAAGGAAGTCAATAAACCACAGTATACGGCTATCCTTGAAAATTTGCCCAGACTGATAATGCTGATTGGTGAGTTAAATGTTACCGGTATGGAGCAATTTGCCGGTAAATTGAACCATGGCGTAAAAGAGGCAGCGGTTTCCAAGGTATCTGAGAAAACGTCCTATTTGGATCTTATAAAAGCTTTAAAGGATCCGGAAATCAACAGGAGTATCACGATGCTGTTGCAATTCTTGCGCGGCATGGGAAAGGAATAGCTGTATTGCCCCGAAAACGGAAAATACCGTAATCGGGGCAATTTTTAAATTAAAATCAACTCATTATATTTACTTTTCGCACTATTTACAATATAATAAAGTTACATTGGAAGCTTGCATAAAAATCCAATGGGGAGTTTTGTTTGTATAACTTTCCAAACAAAGGGGGAGGCAGGGAAATTGAACAGCATTTTGGTTGCCATTATTGGTCTTCTTGTTTTTGCGCTGGGTTACCGTTATTATTCCAAGTTTGTTGCGGAAAAGATATTTCGCCTTGATCCCAACTATGTAACACCGGCGCACCGGTACAAAGACGATGTCGATTTTGTACCGACAAACAAATTTGTTTTATGGGGGCATCACTTCACTTCAGTAGCAGGTGCAGCACCGATACTCGGCCCTGCTATAGCAGTCTACTGGGGTTGGCTGCCCGCGTTTTTATGGGTTATCCTTGGTACTGTTTTTGCTGCAGGTGTCCATGACTTCGGGACACTGGCCGTCTCTGTCCGGAATAAAGGGCAATCAATTGGTACGTTAGCCAATAAATTGGTTGGTCAACGCGCTAAGCTATTGTTTTTATTTATCATCCTGATTCTCGTTTTAATGGTCAATGCTGTGTTTGCCTGGGTAATCGCCAATTTGTTTATTTCCTTTCCAGCGAGCGTCGTACCTGTGTTCATCCAAATCCCGCTCGCAATTTGGATTGGTTATGCCGTTTACAAGCGACAAACGAAAATGCTTGTTCCGTCACTGATTGCACTTGGTGTCATGTATCTGACTGCAGTCATTTCCAGCCGTGTCGACTTTTTACAGATTGATGTGGTTCAATACTTTGGCGGAGAGGGCAGTGCCGGTCTATTTGGGCTTGGTGCCGTCAATAGTGCCTTTATGATTTGGATTGTGATTTTAATGGTTTATGTGTACATCGCGTCAACTTTGCCAGTCTGGAAATTGCTCCAGCCGCGTGATTTCATTAATTCACATCAGCTTGTCGTCGGTTTGGGTATTCTGTATTTAGGCTTGATTTTTACCAATCCGGAAATTACTGCCCCGGTTACAAACT
>NZ_DATGTI010000038.1:0-8653 GCF_035301925.1 Lentibacillus sp.
CCCAATTCCAGCGTCATATTCTTTATGGTGTCCGCAGCGGATTTCATAATATCTTTTGCTGTTTCCGTACCGCCAGTGAAGGCTATTTTGGCGACATTTTCATTGGATGTCAGCTCAACTCCCACATCCGCTTCACCGTGCACCAAATTCATAACGCCGGGCGGGAATTCATCAGCAACAAACTCAGCCACCTTACTGACAGCCAGTGGGGCCAACGGGCTTGGCTTAAGCACCATGGTGTTGCCAGCCAATAGTGCAGGCGCAATTTTTATCGTTGACAGCGAAATCGGATAGTTCCATGGTGAAATAGCTGACACAACACCTATCGCATCGCGTGCAATAATCGTTCTTCCGCCGTCATCATGCTCCTCGACCTTTTTCGCTAAAACATCCTTGACGTTATCGCACGCAAATTCCATCCAGGCTAAAGAAACACCGATTTCGCCTTCTGCATCATAAAGCGGCTTCCCATGTTCTCTGGCAAGAAGTTCCACAATCTCGGGTGTCTTATCTTTAATCGTTTGAATCGCTCGTCGCATTCGTTCAATACGATCATCAATCGATGAGCGCCGCCAATCGGGAAAAGCGTTATGCGCTGCATCAATTGCTTTAATGGTGTCTTCTTTCGTATTAACCGGCGCATAGCCGACAACTTCATCCGGATGTGCAGGATTTTCTCTTGGCTTCTGTTCTTCGGCTTTGTATTTCTCTCCATTGATAATCGCATCAATTACAACTTCGTCCGCCATTGAAATGTCTTCCCTTCTATATATGGTTCGTTAGTAAGGTTCAACTTTATTTTGACACCGACAAGACGAAATAATACAGGAATTGATACGAAAGCATTCATCCCCTGGAAAAGCTTCTGACACTGTACTTTGACATGGAGCCGATAACAGGAGCGCCTAAGGATCTTTTTCCTATAGACATGATCGAGATCAATACCGCTTAAAATATTGTACTTGGTAAAGCAGAATCGGCAGGTGCAATGAGCTGAGCTGTTAAAAACAAATAAAAAACTGTCCCTATTAGCAGACATGAAATCTAATGATGTCTCTAATAAGCCAGGGAGTAAAACAGATCATTTCCATGAATGGCACCACCGGGAATTGTACAAAGTACAATGACCAAAATATGTACTGTCATTCTGCATGCTCCTTAAGTTGGTGATAAACCCATTCCGTTGCTATTTTATCAGCTTGTTCCGGATAAGGATAATCAAGACGCTGCGCTGTTTCTTTGGCAACTTTCCGGAACAAATCCATTGTATGTTTTAAAGCCATCTGCATGTCATACGCGTCATAATGGGCGAAGCAGTTATTAAGATCCTTTATGATAACCGGGTCCGCCCACTGATCAAAAAACCTTCCATTATGCCAGGTGTCATAACTTTTTCCATGCTTAGCCTTCGCATGCCATTCAGACATTTTTAACACAAGCTGCTTTAAATCATGATCAATACATACCTTTGCCGTCCAGCATTCACCGCGCAGCAGTTTTTTCGCACTCCAAACCGCATGATACCAAAAGTCAAGTATCATCTCCGTCCATTCATCCGGGGAAGGAAAAGAACCGGATTCGCCAAATGGCTTGCCCTCAATTTCAGGTATATGTTCAAACACACCATCTTTGTCCATCAAAACACGAATCCCCCTGCTTAAAATCTGTTGGATGTCATTGTTTTCAATTAATTGTTTAAAAACATGTACGGAAAATATTGAGAAATCAACATCCAGCGCATCATCAAAAAGCACACGCCGCTCCTTTCCGTTCCCTACTGCGGTTTTTTCTATAAAACTCATCCATTAAGGTCCGATTTCCCGAACCCAATCTTCAGACGACAGGTATTTATCGGGTTTTGTTGAGAAAAGAACCAGATCCAGATCAGACCACACATCCGCGGACCCATCAGCTCTTGCTCTTGATCCGACAATCATCACGGCACGAATCTCTTTCTCTTTTTCACAAAATAACCTAATATGCTCCAGTAATCTATCGTATTTTTGATGTTGGTTTTCCATACATTCCATCCCCATAGAGACGATTTTAATAACCCAGATCCAATTGTACTATGACTACAAACATATTAACATGATACACAGCTCAACGGCGTGATTAATTAAAAATAATTTGACTTTTGGTTTAATTCTCAGCGGTTGTAGATTACCCTTATAAAACGCTTAAATGGCACATAGTCCATGCAGTGTGGATATACTGGGCATAAAACCAGAAGAAGGTGAGTATTATGCCACAACCATTGCCTGTTCATATCGAACCAATCACTATCAGCGGCGGACCGGAAAAGAATGTCGTCTATCCAAGGGTTTTCGGTATGCAAGACCCAGGAGTGGAACAGTTCATAAATCAGGAGATCGTCTATGAAACGCAGCAGCTTATTAATATGCAGGCTGAAGAAATGCCCACTGCCCTTGTAGAAATGGATGGATCCTTTGAAATCAAAAATAACCAGCGAAATGTCCTGAGTTTATCGCTGTCCAACTATGCCTATCATTACCAGGCTGCACATGGCATGACCTACATCAAATCACTGACATTTGACCTGCAAAATCAGAAGCGGTGCAGTTTAAGCGATCTGTTTAAACCGGGAAGTGATTATACTGAGCGGCTGACTGAGCTTGTTAATGAACAAATCAGGCAGCGTGATATTCAAACTTTCGATGAGCCAGTTGTTGTTCAGCCTGATCAGGACTTTGATATTGCCGACAAAGCACTTGTCATTTATTTTCAGCTGTATGACATAACGCCATATGTATTTGGGTTTCCGATGTTTCCGATTTCCGTTTATGCCATCGCGGATATTATTGATGAAGATGGACCGCTTGGCAAGATGGCGGTTAATAATTAATAGAAGGTTAACAATTAATTGAAAAATGCATTATTTTAATCATTAACGCTATAGATTCATGTGAAATCGCGGTCCTTTGGCACAGAACTAAAAGTAACACAAACAAAATTAATTATAAACATATAGTCAAAAGGAGCGATTCATCTTCCCATTGAAATAGGGAAGATGAATCGCTTAGTTTCCTAAAATGTTTAGCGGTTTGAGGGTTGGGCAGACTATAAAATGCTATTCTCCTCTCAAAACACTTATCTACATAAAACGTAAAATTAAAGGTAAATGGAAAGGATATGTTATGAAAAAAAACGAAACTTATAAAAATCCGGTATTTTTTGTTTCAGCAATTATTGTTGGCTTGTTAGTTATCATTGGTGCTTTCATGCCAGAGCAATTTGGCACAGTAGCGCAGACTCTTTTTGATTTTACAACAGTTAATTTTGGGTGGTTTTATTTACTGGCAGTATTTATTATTATTCTTTTCTTAGTTGGAATTTCCATAAGTAAATATGGAAAAACAAGGTTAGGGCCTTCTGATTCACGCCCGGAGTACCCGTTTTTTACATGGATTGGTATGCTGTTCTCGGCAGGCTTTGGCGTATCTCTTGTTTTCTGGAGTGTCGCAGAACCAATGAGTCATTTTTTTGTAACCCCGTTTCCCGGCCTTGATCCACAGACAGAGGAAGCGGGTAGGGTGGCAATGGGTTATTCCTTTTTCCACTGGGGGATTAGCCAGTGGGCTGTGTTTGCGATTGCTGGACTGGCGATTGCTTTACTTCAATTTAGAAAAAAGAGGCGTGGATTGGTTTCGGCTTCAATCGAACCTGTTGTCGGAAAAAACAGAGGTATAGCGAATACGGTGAATATATTGGCTGTCATTGCTACAGTCATGGGCGTTGCGACAACCGTCGGGTTATCGTTTAGCCAGCTGAATGGTGGATTGTCATCCGTATTTAATATTCCGAATAATATCGGGGTCCAGGTAATAATCGCTCTGATCATGATGGTTTGCTATTTAGTTTCTTCTGGTACAGGATTGGATAGAGGGATCAAATGGCTGAGCAACTTAAATTTAGGGATGGCTCTGCTTGTCATGTTAATTGTATTTTTACTTGGACCAACAGTATTTATTTTAAACTCTTTTGTGCTGGGTTTAGGCGACTATATAACCAATTTTGTTCAGTACAGTCTGCGCCTGACGCCATATACAGGCGGCGAGTGGGTATACCAATGGACGATATTCTATTGGGCATGGGCCATCGCGTGGTCTCCATTTGTAGGTGCATTTGTCGCACGGGTATCCAGAGGTAGAACCATTCGTGAATTTGTAACAGGTGTGATGGTAGTGCCGCCCGCTATTGCCTGTGTCTGGATTGCCGTATTTGGCGGAACAGCATTATACAGTGATTTAAATAATGGGACACAGATTGCTGAGGCTGTTAACGCAGATGTTACAGTAGCTTTATTTGAAGCATTGGGAGTTGTGCCTTTTACAGCCATCTTATCGATCATCTCGATATTGCTGATTTTTACATTCATGGTAACCTCAGCTGACTCTGCAACTTATATTTTAGGTACCATGACATCTAAAGGAAGTCTAAATCCAGCTCTGATCACCAAAATAATCTGGGGTGTTCTTATTACAGCCATTGCCCTTGTATTATTATTTACAGGAGGATTGAATGCTTTGCAAACAGCTTCATTAACAGCAGCTTTGCCATTTACAGTCATCCTTCTGATTATGGTTGTATCAATATGGAAATCAATAAGAGCAGAATACAAACCGAAAGATCAAAACAAAAGCAGTTAAAAGTTATTCTTTTAACTGCTTTTTTCTTTGCTTTGGAGGATATCGGATGTCCCTTACAACGTAGCTATCAATACCGGACGTAGGTGCTTCTTTAAGCCTGTGAGGTGGATACCTCCGTTGTTCGGTATAGCGTATTGTAATTTTTTAAAGAATCAATCCCTGTCGCATCACTTAATGTTATACTACATCTATGCTTAATCGATTTATTTGGACAGGAGTTTGACACATGGCACATTTTAAAATTGATCATGAGATTATAAACGGTGAGTCGCTTCCCTCATTTTCCCTTACGATAGATGATTCATATGCCACGTCTGTTTACAGTGATACCGATATGCAGGCTGAGCTGGCGAAGGTCCTCCGCGGCAATGCCAGGGTTCCTGTTTTTGATCAGCAGGAAGGTTTATACGAACGGCTGACGGTTCAATCCAATATTGCTTTTTATCACAAATGGTTCGGCTGTAAAACGCCCCTCCCTGAAATTCTCGTCCTATTTGAACTGCATAGCTGTGCCAAAAAACCGCTGTATAAGTGTTCGAAGTCTGAAATCCGCCGGGTCTACTTTGCCAAATACTATATGAGCGGTGTTCATCCGATGGTGTTCCGGGAGCCGATTCATGGAGTTGATATCAAAACGATCAATACCTTCATTAATATGCTGCAAGAAATTAAGGAGGACGGCATCCCTGCTCTCGTGTTGGTATCCAACATGGAACATGCGCTCTTGCTTGGTGATGCAGCGTACAAATTGCAGGAAAAAGGTCTGCAGCCAATTGAAGTCGATGACGGTGAAGAAGCACCTGAAGCAGAGAGTACCGGCTCGCCGATGACTACCAATTTATTCAAGATCCCGGCAAAAGTGGATGATAAAATGATTTTATTTGACCCGCCCGAGATCGATTATATCGAAAGCCAGGATGGAAAAGCCATGATCGTCATCAATGGCGAATCGTATGCCATGGATTCCACACTGGCAGAAATCGAAAAGAAATTGGAAATTTATGGATTTTATCGCTGCCATCGTTCATACATCGTCAATCTGCAGAAGGTGCGCGAGATCATTACGTGGTCGAAAAACACCTATTCACTCAGAATTGACAATAAAATACAGTCAACCATTCCGCTGTCACGAACCAAAATTCAGGATATCCAGGAGAATTTCAGCCTGAAATAAGTACAGTTCACGGATATTTCCGTCCGGGCCCCGCTGCCGGCGCATTCCGCCATCACCCTGGAATCGGTACAGTTCATCCCGTCAGTGGAAACAAACGGTTCATTCCGGCGTTTTCTTCAACGTTCATCCGGTACATTTCACCCTCCTTATGGTACATTCCGTTCTGATATGACTGCACCCGCGGCCACGATCCACTATGATTGAAGCAGTTGAATGAAGGAGGTTTTCAGTTGGACAATACAATTGAGGTAAAGGGAATGCGGAAAGTGTTTGGCCAAAATGCGGCCATCAAGCAAGTCAGCTTCAATGTAAAAAAGGGTGAAATTTTCGGGCTGCTTGGACCAAGCGGATCGGGCAAGACGACAACGATCAAAATTTTAACCGGAGAACTGGGGCAGACGTCAGGTAACGTGACAGTACTCGGGATCAACTCGAACCGGTTTGGAACGTCCGATTTTAAATCTAAAATCGGGATCTTATCGGATAACAGTGCGCTGTATGAGCGGTTGACCGTTTATGAGAATCTGAAATTATTTTGTAAATTATACAACGCCCCGCTGAAACAAATTGATATGATTCTGCGGGAAGTTAATATGGAAGACGAACGATCAAAAACCGTCTCGAAGCTGTCAAAAGGGATGAAGCAGCGCGTGCTGCTCGCCAAAGCGCTCATCCATAAGCCTGACTTGGTTTTTCTGGACGAACCGACATCCGCTTTGGATCCGGGCAACATGACACAAATCCATCGCGGACTTCAGAAGCTAAATGAAGCAGGGACAACGATTTTTCTGACGACCCATAATATGGAAGAGGCGACTGAATTATGTGACCGGGTGGCGTTTCTGCACAATGGTGAGCTGCAGGAACTCGACAGTCCGGCTGCACTCCGCTACAAGTACTCAACGCATGCTTTCCATGTTGAAACATTTTCAGGCGTTCGACTGGTCATTGAAAATGAACCGGAAAATGCCGATCAGATCAGAGAACTAATCGGGAACGGGCAAGTGAAAGCGATGCATACAGATAATCCGACACTTGGCCAAATCTTTCAAAAAGTGACCGGGAAGGAGCTGGTATAATGAACGTTCAACGTATAAGTGCCATTTTTGAAAAAGATATGAAAGACTTCACGAAAAATATATCAATGCTGATGATGCCTTTGATATCAATCGTATTAGCCCTGATGTACGATCGTATGGGGGCCGGAGAAGGGGAAATGCCACTTTTTATCATCTATATACTCGTCGGCGTGACATTTTCCGCCGTTACATCAATGTTCATGATGAACATGATGGCTGAGGAAAAAGAAAAGAAGACATTGCGCGGACTGATATTATCACCGGCTTCGTTTGTGGACATCATTGTCGGCAAAAGTCTCGTGACCGGTGTCATTACTTTAATATCACTGATTATTTCATTACTGATTATTGGGATTGATCCGCTCTTGAATATCAGGGCCATCCTTGGATTAGTGTTAATGTTTTTGTTCTTTCTCATGCTTGGCATCGGCGTGGGGCTTTTCACAACATCTATTGCCGCAGCATCCGCTTATGCCATGCCGATCATGTTCTTGTTCGGATTCACACCGATGATTGAGCTATTGGGGCTGGCCGAAGACAGTATCGCCATTAAAATTGCCGACGTATTTCCAATCATGCAGGCAATCAAGATGCACGATACTAGTTCATGGCTTCCACTGGGTATTATCACCATGTGGGTCGCTGCCGCAGCACTGTTTATGTACGTTTGTTTTAAAAAGACCAGGACAGATGACTGATCTTGATAGTAGCCGCATTTTCAGATGAGAATGCGGCTTTTTATGATTCTATTTTTGTGCCCCGGTACATGTTTCGGTTTTGCGGCTCATGTTTTCGTGTTCCGGCCCATGTCTGCGTTCTCCGGCTCATGTTTACATTTTCGCGCCCATGTGGTTGCGGAAAGTCAGAGGGACTTGATTCAAAATGGGGATCACTCAGCTTTTATCACTGAAAAATACCAGTTCCGCATGGATGTCATCACCAATTTCCAAAAGAGCAAACGAGTAATATGGTACGGTTCGCTTATTTGTTGGCGAACCCGGATTTAACAGCAGCTGTTTTTTGAAATAGCGGAGCATGGGAATGTGCGAATGGCCGAAAATAATGACATCCGGGTGTTCGTCTGCAAACGATTCAATCGCTCTTCTCTCAGTTGTCTTTTTATCGCCATGACCGTGAACGATGCCAACTTTGAAGCCGGCTATAGTCAGCATTTGCTTAGCCGGCAAGCGTTCCCTTATATCGTCACCATCAATGTTGCCGTATACGCCCTTTACGTCACCATACGACGCAAGTTCTGTATAGACATCGGCCGTTTTCCAGTCACCCGCATGAATGATTAAATCGGCTGTTTGGAATTCAGAAGTAAGTCTTGCCGGCAGTTTTCCGGTTTCTTTTAAATGGGTATCTGCTGTAACGACGATTTTCATGTGAAGACTCCTTTTAAATAAAGAATGGTATACCACCATAAAGTATACCAGTTAAACGAACGTATTTTCTGTTTTTCTGTCAATTTTTTAGATAGTATGATATTATATTGATAGCAGTTGCATAGTATAGTGGGCGGTTGACCATCTCCCCCTGAGAAGGGAGGTGGTAGTATGACGACATACGAAGCACTGAGTTTAATCGCACAATTCAGCCTTGCAATAACAACAACCCTGACATTAATTGTAACAATTGTCGTCTACCTAAAGAGAGAGAAGTAACCGCCCAAGACCAATTTGCTGCGTTTACTTCTCTTATAGTGTAACTTCTATTGGTCAACCGCT
>NZ_DATGTI010000039.1:0-28674 GCF_035301925.1 Lentibacillus sp.
AAGGGCTTCCATGGATATTAAAATCCCGGGGGCGATCAATCCACCACAGTAGCCTTTTGCATCATCAATATAACAATAGGTCGTTGCCGTTCCGAAATCAATGATTACGAGAGGGGCCCCATATTCCTCAATCGCACCCACCGCATTCACGATCCGGTCAGCCCCAATCTCTTCCGGGTTGGGATAAGCCATTTTTAAAAATGAACGAACGGATTCTTTACCAAGCACCATTGGCTCCAGATGAAAATATTTAGTGCACATTTTTTCGAGTGCAAACATGATCGGTGGGACGACGGAAGAAATAATCATCCCGGTAATATCAGAGAATGAAATAGCCTCATGCTCCAGCAATGATTTCACAAGGACGGCATACTCATCCTCGGTTTTATGCCGATCTGTTTTGATGCGCCATTCATGAATTAATGTATCATCTTTAAACACACCAAGCACTGTGTTGGTGTTCCCTGCATCAAGCACGAAAAGCATTGATTACCAAACCTTCCTGTATACCTTTTCTATCTTCTTACTATATCATAAAGCGAAACTTCATTCAGCAGAGTGCTTTCCTCTGCTAATAAAGAACAAAGGCTAAGTTCGCCACATCCTGTGGCAACGCCTTTGTGACCTGCATCGTGCAGGCCCGAGCCGAATCGGACATTTACGGACACTAATCCCCCGTTCCTCGGAGGATTAGTGTCCGTTACATGCGGGATGAAGCGAAACTTCACTAAGCACAAAGCAGCCTCTCAATGTCATGAGAGGCTGAATGTTTCGGCACTATTCTTTTTTATCCTCTGAACCAGGAGATGAATCCTGTTCTTCTTTTCTTTCTTCACGTTTCTTTTCAGCCTTGCTCTTGGCTTCTTCATGTGACTCAGGCTCAGGTTCTTCTTTATCCTTGGACTGTATATTCACTTTGACATCTTCATCACTCTCTGAAGTCGTGTCTCCGCTCGCTTCCTTGTCATCTTCCTCAGGCTCAGGAAGCACACCATCTTCAAACAACGACTTGATCTGTTTTCTGTCCAGTGTTTCAACTTCGAGCAATGTCTGAGCCATCAATTCCAGCTTATCCTTATGCTCGGTAAGAATTTTTTTCGCACGCTCATAGCAATAATTAATAAAGTTTTGCATTTCTTTATCAATTTCGTGTGCAATCGCATCACTGTAATTCTGATCGTTCTGGATATCACGGCCGAGGAACACTTCCCCACCGCCGCTTGTAAACTGCAGCGGACCAATTTTATCACTCATGCCGTATTCCGTAATCATCTTACGAGCAATGGAAGTGGCACGCTGAAAGTCATTGTGGGCGCCTGTGCTCACCTCACCGAAAATCACTTCTTCAGCAACCCGACCGCCCAATAGTCCGGTAATCTTATCGAAGAGCTCCGGCTTGGTCATGAAGTAGCGGTCTTCTTTCGGCAGCATGACGGCATAACCGCCTGCCTGTCCGCGCGGTACAATAGTAACTTTATGGACTTCATCCGCTTCATCGAGGACCATGCCAATGATCGTATGACCACTTTCATGGTGGGCAACAATATTGCGTTCTTTTTCCGAAATAACCTTGCTCTTCTTGGCAGGACCGGCAATGACCCGGTCAATGGCTTCGTCTATATCGTCTTTGCCAATTTTATTCTTATCAAAACGCGCTGCGACAAGCGCCGCTTCATTCAACAGGTTCTCCAGATCAGCGCCTGAAAATCCCGGCGTGCGCATGGCAATTGTTTTAAGATCAACCGTATCATCCAACGGTTTATCTCTTGCATGCACTTTCAGCACTTCTTCACGGCCTTTGACATCCGGGCGGTTGACGGTAATCTGCCGGTCAAAACGTCCAGGACGCAACAGGGCCGGGTCCAGAATATCCGGACGGTTGGTTGCAGCAATAATGATAATCCCTTCATTGACACCAAACCCATCCATCTCAACGAGTAATTGGTTCAATGTTTGTTCACGTTCATCATGGCCGCCGCCAAGACCTGCACCACGCTGCCGACCGACAGCATCGATTTCATCAATAAAGATGATACACGGTGAGTTTTTCTTGGCATTTTCAAATAAGTCGCGTACTCGGGATGCACCAACACCGACAAACATCTCCACAAAGTCTGAGCCGCTAATAGAGAAAAATGGTGTACCCGCTTCACCCGCAACAGCGCGGGCCAGTAATGTTTTACCTGTTCCAGGCGGGCCTACGAGCAGCACCCCTTTAGGGATTTTTGCCCCAACTGACGAGAACTTGCGGGGGTCCTTCAGAAAATCAACAACTTCGACAAGTTCCTGTTTCTCTTCGTCTGCCCCGGCAACATCTTTAAAACGGACTTTCTTCTTATCATCACTGACCATTTTAGCTTTACTCTTGCCGAAGTTCATGACGCGGCCGCCACCGCCGCCTTGAGCCTGACTTAAAATAAAGAAGAAAAAGAGTCCTAATATAAGAAATGGTATAATCGTTGTCAGAAAAGTTACCCAGCCGCTTGGTTGTTCCTCTTCTGCTACACTGAGCTGACTTTGCTCGCGAGCCTGATTTGTTATATTTGTAACAACATTATTCGTATCCGGAACTTGGGCGACAAATTGTTCGCCTTCTCCCATTTCACCGGTAATACGCATGATACCATTAGCCGGCTGCATGGTCATTTTCTCGATTTGCCCATCTTCTAATGCACTCATGAATTCCTGCACATTATATTGTTCTCTCTGTTCATTTTGGCCATTAAATACTCCTATGACGCCTATGACGACCAGGAATATAAGCAGATAGAATATAACATTTCTAAATATCCGGTTCATTCCTTACCTCCTCCAAGCGGGAAAAACTACAAACAATCGTACCATATAAAAAAGTAAAGGCACAACTAATTGTACTTGAATTTCTTTTTTATTTTTTACCCTTGATACGTTTATGATACAGCACAAATTAAAGCGGATGTTCAAAGCCCGGTAACAATGACACGTCGGGGTAGAGGACCTCCGACTAAATACCGACACGTCCTGTGTCGAACGTCGAAGTCACCACAACACGCGCAAGCCCGCTGCTCGAAACTGCGCTGCCTCGAACTTCTCGGTCCTTGTTGTCCTCCTTTTTGAACACGCACGTAAAGGGTTGTTTATGATTTTTTTGTGAACGTTATATTCTTTCGCTTTAGTTGGGTTCATCCTCGCTGTAAATCTCCGGTTTCAGCACACCGATATACGGCAGGTTACGGTACCGCTCCTCATAATCCAAACCGTAGCCGACCACAAATTCATTCGGGACTTCAAACCCGACAACATCCGCTTTGATATGTGCCGTGCGTCCGGATGGTTTATCAAGCAGTGTGACAATTTTAATGGAATTGGCTTTACGGTATTTAAATAAATCCACCAAATAACTTAATGTAAGGCCGCTGTCGATGATATCCTCAATAATCAATAAATCACGGCCTTCCACCTTTGTATCCAAATCTTTTACAATCTTCACTTCACCGGATGAACGCATCTTGCCACCGTAACTTGACACATCCATAAAATCCATTTCCAGATATGTATGAATGCGGCGCAATATATCAGACATGAATGGCATGGCGCCCTTTAAAACACCGATTGCCAAAGGAAATTTCCCCTCGTATTCCTTTGTCAGCTGTTCTCCAATTTCCGCACATTTTGCGGCAATTTCCTCTTCCGTAATCAATATTTTTTCGATATCGTTGTGCATGCTGCTCCTCCTATTTCAAGCATCACTTTTCTTGAAACGCAATTGAATATAAGTGCCATTTTCAACTTGCTTCGGCGGCACACCCTTCTTTAAACCGACAACCCACAGGACTTCATCATTATTATCAGTTATAACCGGCCATGTATTCCTTTCATTTAATGGAATTTTAGCATCAATAAAAATATCCTTGACTTTTTTGCTCCCTTTCAGCCCTTTCCAGCTCAACCGGTCACCAGGTTTGCGTGTCCGGAC
Organism: Lentibacillus sp.; assembly: GCF_035301925.1. Classification (GTDB taxonomy): domain Bacteria; phylum Bacillota; class Bacilli; order Bacillales; family Amphibacillaceae; genus Lentibacillus. The sequence goes on from NZ_DATGTI010000039.1 coordinate 3,956, forward strand.
ATGCAAAGGCAATGAAACTTTTCTTTTATCACAGACATAAACCATATCACCCCTGTCCGGGAAACTGGTGACTTCCGCTGAAATCACCATCCCGTTCGGCAGTACCGTTTCACCAGGGATATCAATCAGCATATGGTAAGCCAAAGGATCAGACGCTCTGTTCTTGAAATAGAAAGACATCGTTTGATAGGATCTTTCCAATACCAAATGATGAGGGAAATCAATCCGGACATGACCATGACTTTCATTCAACATCGCAAAAAATTGTTCCTCATGGACATATGACATTTTTTTCGGAATGTCATGATACAGATAGTTCAATATTAGATGAAAGACACGCCTTTGTAAAGAATGCGGGTATGAATTAAATACCCGGATATCAAAGTAAACCGCGGTTCTCTGATCATCAAATGTAACAGCCTGCTCAGCCATCTTTCCGGCTTCCTGCTCCAGAAATGCCTCATCTTCATGAAGTGACCTGCTTAAATGCTGGATTGTCCGATGAATATTCCGGTTCTTCTTTTTTAATAATGGAATGACTTCATGTCGATAATAGTTTCTTGTATATGTATTTTCGTCGTTGGATGGGTCTCTCCTTGGTATAATGGCATGCTCCCGGCAATAATTTTCGATGGCGTCTTTTGTAACACATAAAAAAGGCCGGATAATCTTTCCGGATGCGAAATCCCGCTTTAAAGGAATACCAGCCAATGAATGAACACTGGCCGAGTGCACAAACCCCATCAGTACCGTCTCAACCTGATCATCTCCATGGTGCCCAAGTGCAAGATAGTCTGCATGATACGTGTTCATCTGTTCTGCAAAAAATTGATAGCGGCGTTCTCTTGCTGCAATCTGTGTGCTCATTTGCATTTCCTGTTTATAGGCCGGCACATCCAATGATATCCCAACAAATTCAATATCCCGCTCCCGGCAAAACGCTTTGACATACGCAAGATCCTCAAGTGACTCCTCACCACGAAGCTGATGGTCGACTGATATTGCAATCAACCGTAAATGCCATTCTGTCCGATGATTCCAAAAAAAATGAAGCAATGCCATGGAGTCCGGGCCACCCGAGACAGCAATCAAAACAGTTGAATGTTCTTTTACCAGCTGATGACGTTTAATAAAAGCGCGAACTGTGTTATCCATGGCCATTCCTTTCAGTTAAGAAGACTCTTTTTACATGCATCTTTTATTCTATCATAATTTCATCGCATGACAAAGTGTCATTATACGCTCCAAAATCATGGCAACATCAGCGACGAAAGATAATAAAACAAAGCTGCCAGAATAATACCGCCTCCCTCGGCGAGCGGGGCTTTGCCGGAACCTTGAATGCTGGAGGCTTTATTTGATTTGCCTGGTTGTCTCGCCCGATTAATCGCATTTAATAAATCATACCGCATATCAGCGCTCGTCTGATAGCTGCCGAGAAGTGCTTTTTTCAAGCAACCCCTGTATACACGCAGCTGCCGGACATCATACAATTTCTTCAAAAGGGTAGCCTTAGGATTCGCTCCTTTTTCAAATCGCTTTGGGTAATATATATTTAAAAACACCATCACTAATGCAAATAAATCATAACTTGGTTCAGCCTTCCTTGAACCAAGTCCCCAATAACCCCGATCATAGAATTCCGTATATTCTTTGATGGCCCTGCCAATTTGTGTCGTCCCGCCAACATCGACCCAGCGTACTTTCGGGGGTTGTGAAAGTACGATTAGATTCTCGGATTTAAAATCGCCGAATATCCAGCCTGCCTGATGTAAATGTTCCAGGTCGTCGAGCAATTGCAGCATGAAAATACCAATCCATTTATGGCCCTGCCTGCTGATAAAACTGGCCAACGACTCCCCCTGCAGGTATTCCATCACATAAAACGCATACTTCCTGTTTCGTGATATTTCCCAATCATCCACATCGAAGAGAGAAGGCCCAAGACGATTGCCCTGGACCTTTTGGAGTGACTTCAGTACATTTACTTCCATCGACATAGATGTTGCATTTTCGCTTATTTTCAAGGCACCATACTGACCATTTGTCTCACACAAATAGACCGTTCCGATGGCACCATTTCCAAGTTTTTTCTTGATCACATAACGGCGCTGATGCCATTTTCCGGTAATGATCGTTCCCGGTCTTATATTAATACCCTGCTTCTTCCACGCCTGGTTCATCTTCATCCCTCAAGTTTTTTAATAAACCTTTCTTGCCGAATTGAAACATGGCTTCCCGGATTGCTGGTCCTGTTGGTGTTATGCCACCGCTTGTCAATTTTGGAAAGATTGTGGAGATCGAATCAAGCTTGGGGGACCAATCTAATACCTTCTCAATACTTTTCAGTTTTCCGGGAAAACTGAAAATACAAAAGCGGTTGCGTCCAATACGAGCGTTTAAACTGATCGACAAATCAATCAGCGCCTCTTTGACGGTTGGCAGCTTATCATGCATGCTTGCGCTCGTATCCGTCAAAACAAGCACTTCCAGATCACACGTCTCTCCCATATCTTCCACAACTTCCATAATTTCGCCCCGTTTGTCCGGTTCAATTTCCTCAAGACTCTGTTCCGGCCCAAGAATCTGTTTCAGTTCCTGGTTGACAAAGCCCTGCAATGTCTGGGTCATTGCTTGCTTTGTAACGGTTTGGACCGTCTGTGAAAGTGCCTGTTTATAGACCAGCTGACTGATACCGCCACCTGACAATGCAATGTCTTCCACTTCCTGCAGCCCCTCGGGATCTTCTGTCTGATCATCATCAAGGATTCCGATGACATTGACGGTGATCCCCTGCTGCTTTGCAAGCGCCGCTGTCACGGCCGGATCTTCACCTTTGTTGGAACAGCCATCCGTAATCAATAATATCTGTTTCAATGTTCCTTTTTTCACCTGGCATACCTCCTTCTATCACACTACCATCATCACCATAAACGCTGTACAATATACATGCATAAGGTGCGAATAACCGCCCAAAAAGAAGGCAGCCCGGCCGCCGTCACTGAATGCGACTGCCCCGGACTGCCCGGATTCGCTTTTGATCCATGAAGCCTGAAAATTACTGTGCCTGATCTGTATAAACCGGAATCGACGTCCATTGCGGTGAGTTTTTCGTTACCTTGGCAACAACCACTGTCATGTCATCTTCAATGGCCCCCGCTCTCGTCCGGACAACCTCTTCCAAAATTAAATCAGCCATTTCCTGCGGGTCGTCGGTCTGCATGTTTCGTACCTTCCGTTTCAGCCATACATCAATATTTTCAATATGTTTCGGCCCGTCCAGGATACCATCGCTCATCATGATTAAAATATCGCCTGATTTCAATTGCTCACCGACGATATCAACATCAAATTCCTGGATGATCCCCATCGGCAAATTACTCGCCTCGACCTTCATGATCTCATTACCGCGTTTAATCAGGCTTGGTGTTGACCCGATCTTCAGAAATCTGACAAACGCGTTGTGCAGATTGATGACCGCAAGATCCAGTGTGGCATACATTTCATCAGTTGTTCTTAAAGACAAGATGGAGTTGATCGATTTAATCGCGACACTTTCGGGAATCCCAGTTTGCAAAATCTGCTGGAGCAATCTTAATGTCTCTTCACTTTCTTCGTTTGCCCGCTGGCCATTACCCATTCCATCACTGATGGCCATTGCATATTTGCCTTCCCCGAGTTCAATCGTCCGGTAGCTGTCGCCTGAAATTAGTCCGCCGCCTTTCGCTGCATTGGCAATTCCCGTATCAACGACATATTCCTTTGCCGAACCGAATACCAGCTGACAATACCCATTCGGGAATGGAGAGACTTCTTCCTTTTTCACGATAATCATTTCGTTCAGGATATCGGATAACACGGGAGCAATCAGCTTCGACCCTTCACCATGATAATCATAGAAAGAGAGGGTCATTTCCAAATCGACATTCCCTTTTTCCAGCCGGTAGATATCCAGCTTTTCCAGAGCAATTCCCATATTTTTCAATGTATTCATGATTTGCATTTCCTGTTTTTCGTGATGTTTTCGTTCCTTAAGGATTTCATTTGCAAAATCATCCATAACATGAGAAACACCCTGCAGCTGATCTGCAACAAACCGTTTGCTTTCCATAACCTGTTTCTTCAGTTTTTTGTTCGCCTCGAAAAAAGAAATTTCCTCATTCATCGTATCCAGCACTTTTTTGGACTTGACACAATGATTTTCAAACGCACGAATGGCCTTACGATTCGGCTCATTGCCGCTTTCAAGATCGCCTTTTATATCTTCCATTAGGGCGTACGTTTTATCAAACTGTTGCTCCCAGCACCGTTCCTTCATGAAACAGGACTGACACGTTCTTTCGGTCACTTGGCTCAGAAAATAATCTGTCTCACGTCTGGCTTTGATGGCATCTTCCTTCGCTTCTTCCGCAGCTGAAAAACTTTTTGACAGTGCCTGAAACACATCAGAAAATTGCTCGACGCGTTTAGCTGTTACGTTGCGGACTTTCTGCAGATATTGCTCCTGCTCGTTGGTGTGCTCCTCAGTTCCGGGTATATACCTCGACAGTTTTTTGATCCAGCTTGACGGTGTCATCAGAAACAAGAAAATAGCAATTGATGTTTCGATAATTGACGGTATAATGCCCGCCACATCTGCGTAAATGGCAACAAGAAACGTCCCAACCATTAAACCAATACTGACACCGATCTTGTTCCCTTCCTTAAGAAGACCGCCAAGCAGCCCGGAAAACGCGAGCAAACTCATCTGATAAAGGTTGGCAACGTTGGCCAGTGACAAAATAAGACCGGCCACAACACCCACGGTCGATCCGATGGCGGCCCCCCCGACAAATGCCAGCAGCATGACAAAATACCGGGAGAAAATTTGTTCAACCGAGGCATTATAGACTTCCCAGCCGATCGTACCAGTCAGAATTGATGCCAGAAGGATAATCAGGCAAACAATTTCTTCATTTTTTAATGTGGGTTTAAAACGTTGTGGTGATAATAATGGAATACTCTGCATAAAGATCAATACCAGGACAGTTCCGAGAACACCTTCCACTGATAAAAGCATCCATTCATACGATGACAGCTGTCCCCAAAATGAATAAAGAAATAGTCTGGGTGCCGCTGTGGCTATGAATACAAACAGCGGGATCAAGATTTGCTGCTTATTAACATGCTTAAAAATGCCGGCCAGAAAAACAAACAGAATCATCGCGAGCGTCATAAATATCCCGTGTGTGACCGAAAAACTCAACGCCCCGGCCAAAATGGATAGCATCACTTTAGCAGCCTTCTCCCTATGTATAAGCCAGATCGCAGCCAGAAAAGCAACGGCAAAAGGGGAAACGACCGATAGAATAACAGCCCGTCCAAGCAAAAAACCGACAAGAAAAAATAGCCATCCTTTTTCCAACAGCCATGTTTTCATCTGTGCGGAAAATTTGATGCGAAGTTTTTCCACCAGCCCCTGGTTGACGCCAAGAGCTTTGGATTCCGCTCCTGAAATCGTATTTATCATACTATACCACTCCTTCTTGCCACTCATTAAAACACACGATACATTCTTTTTTTGTCAAAATAACAGAGCAAATCCAAAGAATCGTTCGACTGGTTTCTAAGTGGACAAGCGATTTTCTACATTTGGTTCCGTATTCTGTTTAGTGGTGTCATCTTTCCGGTTGAAACAAGGAATTTTTATACGCGGGCTGTTGACACACAACCAATGCTGTTGTATTATGTTTTTTGTGACTGAATTTGGCGGTGTAGCTCAGCTGGCGAGAGCGTACGGTTCATACCCGTAAGGTCGTGGGTTCGATCCCCTCCACCGCCATTAAAAAATATACTGTGAATATAAAAAGACAGCCTTTCCGAAGGCTGTCTTTTTAACCTTTTTAACGTCGTTCAATTAATTCAACTTTCCCATTGGCGGATTTCGATTCCATGATTTTCATACCAAATAAAATATGTTTTTTGACGTTTTGATGCAGATAAAAAAGCAGGTACCACAGTGATCTGCACGTGCTGCCTGCTTTTTTATTTATAGTGACTCTATCCCGCATGTAACAGTCAGTAAGCCGCCAAAGAACAGCGGCAAACCGACCCTAAATATCTGATTCTGTACAACTAACATTCAGTGAAGAAAAGCACTTAACTGAATGAAGTTTCACTTTAATATCAATATTTCATAGACAGCAAACTGCTATCCTCTTTTAGCACCTCGACCTCCGCGTTTGGATTCCGTGTGCTTCTTCAAAGAGGCTAACCGGTCTTCCGAATCTTTGAGAAATTTATTCATTTTTGATTCGAATGATTCCGAACGCTGACGATTCCGCTGACGTGGCGGCCGATCTTTCGCTTTCTTAATGGAAAGACCAATTTTCCCATCATCCTGGACATTAAGCACCTTGACCGTTACCTCATCGCCCACGCTCAGGTAATCATTAATGTCTTTCACATAGTTGTCGGCAACCTCACTGATATGGACAAGGCCTGTTTTCCCTTCCTCAATTTCCACAAATGCCCCAAAATTAGTGATACCGGTTACCTTTCCCTGCAGCTTGCTGCCTACTTCGATTGACATAAAAAAAGTGCTCCTCCTTAGAATTTTGAAAAGTATACTTCCTATATATTATAGCCAGTCTTGTAAAAGTGTGTCAATAAGTGGGATCTTCTTCAGGAATTTTAAAAATTAATTCGCCTTCTTTTGAGAAAAAATAATTGGTCCGTGCAATATCCAGTACATAATCCTCATCGTTCAGCAGTTTAATCTCTTCCTTCAGATTTTGTTCCTCTTTTTCGAGTGCTGCCATTTCATCCTGAAGCTGCTCATATTGTTCTTCTTTCTTTTCATAGAGCGCTCTCTGATTAAAATGATAGGTGGCCAGACTGCCGACGGCTATTGCCACTACAATGGAAAATAAAATCAGACGGCGCTTCAGACGCTGTTTCTTTCGTTTCTGTCTTTCTATGTAGGCATCATATTGCTGCATATAATTCGAGTCCAATCGTGTCACGTTCTTTTTCTTGAAAGGCACTGGAAAATTACCTCCTCTTGGACATCAGATTGTTTATCCATTTCTTACATGTATTCTTTATTGTACTATAAAATCCTGCAATTTTGTGTAATTTTCTTTGAATTGTTTGAGGAAGCATTCGAAAAACTATTCTGGAGATCCAAACAATCGGGGCTACAACAATTTTTAAAGTGTACTGGATCAAGTTCCATAATAACTTTGCCATAAAAACAATGACCGTCACAATCAATTGAATGATAAATGTGATCGGTGTGATAATAATCATCTTGACGACATTTACCAGGAAACGATAAACCTTGACGGTGACATTGATCAAATGTTCCAGTAGACGCTTATACGAATTGGCAGCCAAAGCCTGGTACATGGCAAACCCCAATAAAATAGCAATAAAGACATAGACACGCAACTCACCGCTATTCACCTGGAACAATACAAAATATAACAGCAATGTCTGCATCAGCCAAAAACTAATTTCCATGACATATACCAGTAATACACGCTGCTTCCAATAAACAGATAGACGCCGGAACGTATCCAATGCCATTCCGAGGTAAAATCCGCCGGCGGTCATGGAAATCATTGTGATGAACTGGACATCGAGTGTCATTTGAATAGCTTGCTAAAGAATCCTTTAGCTTTCCCCTGTTGATGCTCATCGACATAAGAAAGCTCGTACACTTTACCTTTGATCGTCACCATTCCCTCGCTGACATCGAGGTTTTTTAATTGGAGATTCTGGCCGCGGATGATTAAATAACCCATCACCGTTTCCAGCAAAAATTCTTCATTATCAAAACTATCAACATCGTTAACACCGGTTATCTCCAGGTTTTTTCGGTTATTGACTTTGACCGTATGCTCCTTCTCTGTCCGGTTAATGGGTTGCTGTTCATAATAATTCATACACTTCGCCCTCCTTATCACTATTACTGTATGATAAAGAGGACAAGTATAGAACTATCCTAATCGACTTTCTCTTCCCTGATCATTTTATATAAATTGTCTGCTTCATCTTTTTTCGCAGCTTCTTTCAATGCCGTCACTTCAAGTGTCACAACTTTCTGGCCGAACCTGATCACCAGCTCATCGCCAACCGATAGTACCGTAGACGCTTTTGCAGGATGACCATTAACGGTGATCCGTCCTTGACCCGCAACTTCCTTTGCCAGTGTCCGGCGTTTAATCAGCCTCGAAACTTTCAAAAATTTATCCAGCCGCAATACGATCACTCTTTCCTTTTTGCCTGATTCCAATAATGATCCATTTCTTCCAGAGGCGTCTCCCTAATATCTTTCCCCTGTACTTGCAGTTCCCTTTCAATATGGGAAAACCTTGAAAGAAACTTTTGGTTCGTCTGATTCAGGGCAATTTCCGGGTTAATTTTATAATACCGTGATATGTTGGCAAGTACAAACAATACATCACCGAGTTCTTTTTCGATTTCCGGCTGGTTTTGTGCAGTGATGGCTTCTTGCACCTCTTCCAACTCTTCCTGAAGTTTGTTCCATATATCCTGGATGTCATCCCAGTCAAATCCGACTTTGGCTGCTTTTTTCTGCAGTTTAAAAGCCTTTGCCAGCGCCGGAAGCCCGATTGGGACCCCGTCCAGCACAGACTTCCGCTGATCTCCTTTTTCTTCCTGTTTTATTGCATCCCACGTCCTGTAAACAACATCAACTGACTTAGCGGATTGGTCGCCAAACACATGCGGGTGCCGGTGAATCATTTTTTCAGTTATCGAACGGATGACATCATCAACCGTGAAATAGCCATCGTCCTCACCGATCTGACTATGGAGCATCACCTGCAGCAGTATGTCACCCAATTCTTCCACAATGCCGTCATCATCCTGTTCGTCAATCGCTTCGATTAATTCATAGACCTCTTCAATAGCGTATTCCCGTAGTGTTTCATGGGTTTGGGTACGGTCCCACGGGCAGCCATCAGGCCCTCTTAACGCGGCTATGACTTCGCGCAGCCGGGTGAATGTATGATGCAGCATCTCATCCGGGACAGGCGGGACATAAATGGAAATCAAATTATGAATCCCGGGAAACGTTTTATCCAGTTCTTCCAAATGAATGTCGGTGATTTTTTCCTGATCGGTGCCGGAAGCTTCGACGATTTTTACCGGATAATCAGGCGGCAGATCTTCCAGCAGTTCAAGTTTGACATTCGATGCGACAAACTCATCATATACCTGACTGAACACAATATGATGTCGGTAATCCAATTGACCGCGGTCAAACGACGTGCCATCAACAAATTGAAACCCGTCAATTGGATCAATCTTCAGTGACGTGAACAACGCATCAAGATAACTGTGCCCGCCGGAAACCTCTACCGGAACATCTTCCAGCTCCAATAAAAGCTGCACCGTTTTTTCGGCAAGCATCGGATGGCCGGGCACAGCATAAACAATGGGACCATCCTGCGCTTTTTCAAGCAGCGTACTGGTAATATGCTGATAGACATCTACAAATTGATCCATGGTTTTGTAAAATTGATCAAACGATGTGAAGGAGATGCCTTCACCCTCCAATTGCTTCACCACCGGATGGTCGGACGTTCGAACAAATAATGGTGTATCACGATTGACTAACTTTTTATAAATACCAAGCGTTAATTGATCCAAATCACCGGCACCAAGCCCGATGACTTCGATACGATGACGCATTAACGATCCCTCTCCTTATGTAATCGAATTAACATACCGGCAAACGGAAGCATGGACAGTTCTTTTTCGCTAAAAGCCTTCAATCTTAATAGTAGAACAAGATAAATCATGGCTCCGGCCAGCGAAATAAACATGACATAGAAAAATAAGCCTGTTCTCGATGTAATTGGTTCAAACAGGTAGTCCATACAAGCTAAAAAAACAGCCATACCTATTATAGCCAATACAAGTGCGGTCCAATTCAAATATTTTGCAACCTTAAGTGCAGGCAGTTTTCGCTTTAATGCAGCCATCATGAATGCGGCAAAAGCAGCTAAACCAAGGACAGTCGCGATGGCGCTGCCGGTTATTCCGAACAGCGGAACCAGCACCTGATTACCGATCCATTTCAGGAAAAAAGCAACCACGACAAACCCCGCTGTCCGTTTCATAAAGCCAAGCCCTTGGAGTATGGAGGCAGCCGTTATGCCGACAGAACTGAGCAGCACAGCGATAACCAGTATTCTCAAGCTATTCGTACCTGCGTCATTTTGAAACAGCAGTATATTCGTTTCCGGAAAAATCATTACCAAGCCTGCTGTTGCCCCTGCCGCCAAGTAAAAACTGACAAGCATGGCACTCCGGATCGAATCATGAAGCGTTTTGGCATCCCGCTTCAGCTTTTCTTTCGATACTGCCGGAACTAAAGCCAAAGCAAACGATGACCCCAAAACAGTACTGATCTGGATGAGCGGCTGACCGCGGTCAAAGACACCTTTCGCCTCCATCGCCTCATGTTTGGACAACCCATATTCCTGTAAACTTGGAATAAGTGTAAACGTATCAGCAAATTGAATAATGAGCAGGACCATATGATTCAAAGCTGCCATAATCCCTAAAATGAGTAATGTTTTCATATAATATGACCAGGGAACCGTTAACCGCTGCTTTTCTGACGGCCTGTACCGGAAGAAAAAGCAAAGCAGTATCGTAATGGCTGTCAGAGAACCGATGATTGAAGCCATGACAGCCGCTTGTCCAATGCTATATATATTTCCCTGCCGACTGTAAAGCCATACGGCAGCCGCAATAATGAAAGCTGCACGGGTAAATTGTTCACCGATTTGTGAATAAGCTGTCGGTTTCATTAGCCGATCACCCTGAAACACACCCCGCAGCAGAGCAGAAAATGGAATGAGCAAAAAAATGAAGGCAGCCAGTTCATATGTATGCCGCAGCCTGTCATCTCCCGCCCACATGGCTATCACTTCTGCATTAAAAAACAGAAACAGAAAAATACTCCCCGTCATCAACAGCATCAGCAGAAACACCGGCAGATAGAAATGCTGCCATGAAATTTTATACCCTTGCACTTTTAAGTCGGCTGTCATTTTCGATATGGCAGAAGGGAAACCATATACAGCCAGCATCAAAGCAATACCCAAAATCGGATACACTTGCTGATAAATATAAAACCCTAAATCCCCTGTCAAATTCTGCAGCGGGATCCGGTAACCGGCACTCAGTAGCTTACTGATGAAGCCTGCCAAGGTCAAAAGCATTGCACCTTTCATCAGTTTACTGTGTACATTTTCCCCCATGATAAACGCCTTTCCATCAGAACTATTTTGCCTTCATTATAGCACAAGACATTATAATCGTTTGTACAAACGAAAAAAGTGCCCTATTTAAAAAATAATGGCACTTTTTTCGCTTGGATATGCTTATAGTATTGAGCAGGCTTTTCCGATAAGTTATTCCATTTGCCTTGCCAGGAAACTTGATGCAGTCTGGATTGACTTTTGTTCGACATCACTCAGTTTATGACCATCTTTTGCAAACAATATGACACAGCCGATTGGATCACCGTTTGCAATAATCGGACTGATGCAATACGAATCAAACTGTTCTTCCTCCCCCTTGATAAGTTCTACGGTCGACTGTTCCGTTTCATAAGCCATTGTGCGATCTTCCATCGTCTTTTCCGGCTGTGAACCGATATTTTTATTCAGATAATCTTTTTTAGACTCACCTGCTACAGCAATAACCTCATCACGGTCGCAAATAAGAACCGGGTAGTTGAGCGAATCAAACAAAGCTTCGGCATACTCGGTTGCAAAAGAACTTAGCTCGTTTATCGGGGAATATTTTTTTAAGATAACTTCACCTTCCCGGTCTACAAATATTTCCAATGGGTCACCTTCACGAATACGCAATGTTCTTCTTATCTCTTTCGGGATAACAACCCTTCCCAAATCATCAATGCGACGTACAATTCCTGTTGCTTTCATTTGTCGGAAGCCCTCACTTTCTATGATGATTGTTCCTGGTGTATGTATTTTCAGATCTATCCTCTATGAGAAAAAACACCAGTTGTGGGTTTAGTATGAAACATCCTGAAAGAACTATACATGATAGATAAACTCAACTGCCGCCGCATCTCAAGAGATCAGGGGCCGGAATTGAACATGAGGGCATCCTCAACAATCCTAGTCATCCCGGTCAACGTCAGATAACCGGCTGATAAAATTTTCGAGTATGTCATAACGTTGCTCATGTGTATCCCGACTCCATTTAAACAAAATCTTCAATTTGCTTCCTTCTGTTCCAAGCTGAAATTCCCGCCCAAATTGATTGGCCAGCGTAAATAGTTTTGATCCGTCAACTTGCTGACTGCGGTTTTTGCTGACAAGTATTTCAATTTTCTTAGGTTTTTCACTGATGGATTCAATCCGCTGCTGCTTCGCGTGTCTTTTCAATGATGACACAATAAACAAATTTGCCACTTCTTGCGGATAATCCCCAAAACGGTCGATTAATTCATCCTGCAGGTCAGTGATAGCTTCAGATGATGAAATGGATTGAAATTGTTTATACATATCAATCTTTTGCTTTTCATCCTTAATATACGTATCCGGGATATAAGCATCGAGCTTGAGCGATAATTCCGGTTCCAATGTTTCAATTTCATCAAGTTTTTTCCCTGATTTGCGTGCTTCAACCGCATCTTTAAGCATCTGCGAATACATATCAAACCCAACGGAATCAATAAAGCCATGCTGCTGTGAACCAAGCAGATTACCGGCACCCCTGATTGACAGATCGCGCATGGCAATCTTGAACCCGGAGCCAAGTTCCGTGAATTCTTTAATCGCCTCCAGCCTTTTTTCCGCAACATCACTTAACACTTTGTCCCGATGATAAGTGAAATAGGCATAGGCTACCCGATTCGAACGGCCAACCCTTCCTCTCAATTGGTACAGCTGACTGAGCCCCATTCGGTCAGCCTGATTGACGATCAATGTATTTACATTAGGAATATCAACACCTGTCTCAATAATCGTTGTGCTGACAAGCACGTCATATTCACCTTCCAAAAAGGCAAAAATGATATTTTCCAGTTCCATTTCGTTCATTTGGCCATGGGCGACAGCAATGCGGGCATCGTCAACGAGCATGCCGAGATCCCGCGCTACTTTATCAATGTTGTCCACCCAATTATGGAGGAAAAACACTTGGCCGCCGCGTGCCATTTCCCGTTCAATGGCTTCCCGCACAAAGACGGGGTTATACTCCATCACATATGTCTGGATTGGAAAACGGTTTTCCGGCGGTGTCTCGATAATCGACAAATCACGGACCCCGAGCATCGACATACGCAATGTTCTCGGGATTGGTGTTGCGGTCAATGTCAGAACATCGACATTTGTTTTCAGCTGTTTTATTTTTTCTTTATGCTTGACGCCAAACCGCTGTTCTTCATCCACGACCAAAAGCCCTAAATCATGATAGGTGACATCCTTTGATAATAAACGGTGTGTACCGATGACAATATCAACCTTCCCTTTACGGAGGCCTTCAATCGTTTCATTTTGCTGTTTTCGAGTGCGGAACCTGCTCAGCATGCTAATTGTAACCGCCTGGTTCTGGAACCTTTCCTGAATGGTTTCAAAATGCTGCTGTGCCAAAATAGTCGTCGGTACAAGAATGGCCACTTGTTTTCCATCTGCCACCGCTTTGAAAGCGGCACGGATGGCCACTTCGGTTTTGCCATAGCCGACATCACCACATAGCAGACGATCCATTGGTCGTTCTTTTTCCATGTCGGCCTTGATTTCCGCAATACAACGTAACTGATCCTCCGTTTCCTCATAGGGGAACTCGGCTTCAAATTCACGCTGCATTTGGGTCTCTTCACTGAATGCATAACCTTTTCTCGATTCACGTTCGGCGTACAGTTTAATGAGGTCATCCGCAATATCTTCCACATTGGACTGCACTTTTCGTTTGACTTTGGCCCATTCGCTGCCGCCCAGTTTATATAGTTTCGGTTCTTTGCCTTCAGCAGCAACATACTTCTGGACAAGATCAATCTGATCGATTGGCACATATAATTTATCATCACCGGAATATTTGATCAGCATGAAATCTTTATGCTTGTCATTCATTTCCAGCGTTTCAACGCCTAAATACTTGCCGATTCCATGATGCGCGTGAACAACGTAATCGCCAACTTTTAATTCCTGATAGTTTTTGATTCGTTCTACATTGGAAATCTTCTGTCTTTTACGCGGGCGTTTTGTTTTCTTTTTGAAAAGTTCATTTTCGGTTATCAGCACAAGCTTATGCATTGGGAACTCAATACCGTTACTGATGTCGCCAACCGTAATAGTTGGTCTTTTTACAGGCAGCGTCAGCTCACTGGTAACATCCGCTTCAATCGAATAATCCATGAATATGGATTGTATTTTTTCGGCCCGCTCATCATTCGGTGCCAGAACCACAACCGAAAAATCACCTTTCTCCCAGCGTTTCAATTCATTTTTAAACAAATGCATCTGCCCATGGAATTCCTGCATCGCCCTTGTCGACAGATTGACGATATTTTGTGGCTGAGTATTCGGAATATGCCGTAAAAAAACGGACATATAAATACGCTGATGTGTGATTTGATCCCATACTGATTGCCAGTCATAAGAAAAATGGCTGTTTCTTACCATTTTATTTGCTTCCAAGAGACTCGAGTACCACTCAGCTTCTTCCGTATCAAGACTGGTTGCCGTTTCCTGGATTCTGCTCATTTCATCAAGGACAACCAATCCATCAGATGGCAAATAATCTAGCAAACTAGCTGGATTATTATAAAGGTAGCCAATATATTTATACATTTCCTGAAAATGTTCCAGGTTCTTTAAACGCTCGATATCATATTCAATGGCTCCGGCCAATGTTTCTTTTGCTTCCTGGGAGCGCGCTTTTTTCAATGATTCACCTAACGCCGCCTCAAGACGCTGGGCAGCCGTCAATCTATCTTCCTCAGTGAGCAGCATTTCCGTTGCCGGGCCAATTGTAACCGCACGCTGCTTATCCAATGAACGCTGACTTTCCGCATCAAAAAAACGGATTGAATCGACTTCATCGTCAAATAACTCGATACGCACCGGGTGTGTTTCAGTAACGGGGTAAATATCAATAATCCCGCCACGGCGACTAAATTCACCCGGTGCTGTCACCATTGATACCCGTTCATAGCCCATATCCACCAGGGATGACAGATATGTATCAAGGTCAATTTCTTTGTCAATCTGAAAATCGAGCTGATATCTGGCCCAGTAATCTGTTGGAGGCAGAATACGCTTTAATGCCGCTACAGGAGCAATCAGTATGCCGGATTTTTTTTGTGACCACTCACTTAATGCTTCGATTCGCTGACTTTTAAGTTCAGGACTTGCAACGGCAATTTCCGAAGCAATTAGTTCATTCACGGGATATAAATGAACATGCTGATCACCAATAAATTCCGTTAAGTCATCATACAGCTGCTGTGCTTGTATAAGCTGATGGGTTACAAGCAAAACAGGCTTTTTCAATGACTCATTCAACACGGTTACGAAAAGACTTCGGGCAGATCCCGACAGACCAGCAACCAGCTGTTCCTTCATCCCGTTTGATATGCCATTGATAACTGATGCAATATCTTCTTTCGATCGTAAAAACTCATAAATTCCGTTCATTTTTCCCCACCTGTTACGTGCAAAAATGCCTTGATTGCCGTCTGATAGTGCATGTTAAGAGGATAAAGTGAAACTTCATTCAGTGGAGCGCTTTTTCTCCACTGAATGTTAGTTGAACCGAATCGGGCAATTACGGGCAGTTAGCCGCTGTTTTTTGACGGGTTACTGACCTGTTATATGCGGGATATAAACCAGACGTTTTGAACAACCTCTATCAGAACGAACCAAAGCTTTTTTACTTAATATATTATATTATTGTATAAAATAGTCCAGTTCATGATACTGTGGATGACTGCCAAGCGATTCTTCACAGTTTTCACAGATGGACTTGATTGTAACCTCACCATTCGCTCCATAGTTTATCATATCACGTTTATCTTCAGGTGATAACTGATCGAGCCCAAGCATAGAGGTATCAACCATACGCTGATCCAACCTGCCAATTTCCTGACCGCAATGTCTGCAATTATAAACAACCGACATAAAAAATACCTCCTCGAATAAACATAGGGATATCCTAAAGTTTATCCGAAAAGTGTATTTTTATACTGGCTGCCGGTCAGCTGTTATATTCATTCATAACCTCAGCAAACGGTTTCTGCAGCCACGTTTCACATGCATCAGCACTTTTTTTGATGCTTGACTGTACATCTTCCTGCTGTTCTTTTGAAAACGGCCGCAACACATAATCCACAATAGGCATGGCTGAGTCAGGTCTCCCGATCCCGATGCGCACACGTTTGAATTCTTTTGTACCGATATGATCAATGATCGAACGGATGCCATTATGCCCGCCATGCCCGCCTTTCTGACGCAGCCGAACCTTTCCTGCCGGCAGATCGAGGTCATCGTAGATAACAAGCACATCTTCAGGCTCGATTTGATAAAAATCCATTAACGGGCGAACAGATTCACCGGAAAGATTCATAAACGTCTGTGGTTTCAGAAGGATGACTTTTTCACCATCACAGGTTTCCACAGTTGACTTGCCGTTGAATTTATCTTTTTTTAATTTCCAGCCATAACGCCCGGCCAACTCATCAATGACCATAAAGCCGACATTATGACGGGTTTTGTTATATTTTTTTCCTGGATTGCCCAGGCCCACGATACATTTCATTGTGCCACTTCCTTTATGGCATTTTTATAAGACGCTTTTTACGCCTTAAAGATGGATTTCGAAAAAACTCGGCTTCCGCCTCGTCTTTAGAGGTCAGAGGCCAAAAGTCAGACTCGAAGAAATTGGTGGACCAGCTGTTTTCAATCTTGAAATAACTTACTGAAAATTATATTTTCTGAACTTATTAAAAGGGCGATAACCCCGATCTTGAATAATCTTACGGATGAAGCAAAACCCCCCTAATCTGACTAGGAGGGTTTCCAGTTACTTGCCTATCGTATTATTCGCTTTTTTCCGTGTCCTCGTCTTCAGCGCCAACGAGTTCAGGCTCGACATTTTCATCTTCAGGTGCTTCTTCAGCATCATCTGCGGTATCCGGTGGAATAACGGTAGCAATCGTCGTATCTTCTTCTTCGATGATTTCATAGTTGTCCGCTTTCGGCAAATCAGCGACAGTGACGGTATCCCCTATGTCCATCTGGGTTACATCAACAGAAATCACCTCTGGAATATCTGCCGGTTTAGCACGAACCTGCAATTCGTATAACGGCTGCTGCAGGACACCGCCATCCTTCACACCAGCAGGTTCACCATCCAGCGTAAGGGATACAGACACGTCCATTTCCTCCGCCATGTTGACGATATAAAAGTCAGCATGGATCAGTTCATCTTTCAATGGATCCATTTGATATTCATGAAGCATGACATCCACAGGCTTCTCATTCTCAATATCAAGTGAAATGATCGCATTTCTGCCTTCATCACGAACTGTTTTGACTAATTCGATACGATTGACCGAAATAGCTTTGGATTCTTTATCCTTACCGTATACAACTGATGGGACATCTCCATTCAGTCTAATCTGTTTTGTAGCAGATTTGGTAAGGTCTTCACGTTTTGCTGCCTTTAATGTTACTGCCATTCCTATCACCCTCCATTATTTAAAACCTCATTTTGCACAGGTTTCACATGGCAAATTCTTTTTCAGTAACGTTTCCATTAAAACATAATTTGTTCATTCACACAAAACACACTGACTTCATAAGTGAAATCAGTCAAACAAAATACTAACTGACTTCAGTTCATGAACACGGGTTATGGCCTCACCAATCAGCGAAGCAACAGATAACACTGTGATTTTATCACTTGTCTTTTCTTCCGAAAGCGGAATTGAGTTAGTAACGACCAATTCCTTGATTTTTGAATCATTTATCCTCTGAAGTGCAGGTCCTGATAAAACAGGATGTGTACAGCATGCATAAACTTCTTTGGCGCCATTTTCAACTAACGCATTGGCGGCAAGCGTAATGGTGCCTGCTGTATCAATGATATCATCAATGAGGATCGCTGTCTTCCCTTCAATATTACCAACAATATTCATGACTTCTGAAACGTTCGGACGCGGGCGGCGTTTATCAATGATTCCGATTGGGGCTTTCAAATAATCCGCCATTTTCCTTGCCCGGGTCACACCGCCGTGATCCGGAGAAACAACGATAATATCCTCAAAATTTTTCTCTTCAAAATAATTCGCCAAAATCGGCACACCTTGCAAGTGGTCGATTGGTACATTGAAGAATCCCTGTATTTGCGGTGCATGCAGATCAAGAGTGATCACCCGGTCAGCACCTGCTGTTTCCAGAAGATCAGCTGCAAGCTTCGACGTTATCGGCTCTCTTGAACGTGCTTTACGGTCCTGTCTGGCATAGCCGTAATATGGCATCACAATATTGATGGATCTTGCAGAAGCACGCTTCAGGGCGTCAATCATGATCAAAAGTTCCATCATATGCTGATTGACCGGTGATGAAGTTGATTGTACTACATACACGTCACAGCCGCGCACACTCTCCTCGATATTAATCTGAATTTCACCGTCACTAAAAGCAGTAACTGTACACTTTCCCAATGTCGTCCCGATATGATCGGCAATATCTTCTGCCAACTTCCGGTTCGAATTGAGTGAAAACACCTTCAGCTTTGGATCCTTATAGTCAGATGCCATGACATTAACCCTCCGTTAATCCTTTTTTTGATTTTTGATTCGTGATGCGTAACCTTCTTTATTTGCTTGCCTGGCACGGGCAATCGATAATGCATCTTCAGGCACATCTTTCGTGATTGTCGAACCTGCAGCAACAAAAGAGCCTTTTCCGACTGTTACCGGTGCGACTAAATTGGAATTGCAGCCGATAAATGCATCGTCTTCAATCGTTGTCAAGTACTTATTCTTCCCATCATAATTAACGGTAATCGTTCCGCAGCCAATATTAACATTGTTTCCCACATCGGCATCCCCGATATAACTTAAATGGGGAACTTTGCTTTTATCACCTAAAGAAGATTTTTTCACTTCAACAAAATTGCCAATTTTTGCTTCATTACCGATGGAGGCTTCCGGTCGGATATGGGAAAAAGGCCCGACCTGTACCCGGTTACCGATATGACTCTCACGGGCAACACTTTGTTTGATAACACTTGCTCGTCCGATATAACAATTATCAATTTCCGTATGCGGTCCTATTTCGGCATCTGTCCTAATCGTTGTCTCGCCTTTAATGACCGAGCCTGGATGAATCAGCACATCCTGTTCGATGACAACATCCGGACCGATATACGTGTGATCCGGATCGATCAGCGTTACACCATTCCGCATATGCGCTTCATTAATACGTTTTTTCATCGTTTTTTCAGCCTGAGCCAGTGCCACCCGGTCATTGATTCCCAGTGTTTCTTCAAAATCGGATGTCTGGAAAGCACTTACTTTTTCATTCCGGCTTTGCAGGATTCCGATGACATCCGGCAAATAATACTCACCTTGTACATTATCATTCGATACGTGGTGTAATGCTTCGAAAAGCGCTTTATTATCAAAACAATAAGTCCCCGTATTGATTTCATCCACTTGAAGTTCGGAACCTACCGCATCTTTGTGCTCAACAATCCGTTCAACTTCATTCCGGTCATTGCGGATAACTCTGCCATAACCTGAAGGGTCTGGCGCTTTTGCGGTTAAGACCGTTGCCATGGCATCTTCCTGTTCATGGTGAGCAAAAAGTGCCTGGTAAGTTTCACCAGTGATGAGCGGGGTATCACCACAGACGACTATAGTCGTACCGTCCTTGTCTTTAAGTAAATCCTCGGCCTGTAAAACGGCATGACCAGTTCCTAATTGTTCCTCCTGTAAAACCATTTGGCTGTCATTACCAATATGCTCAGAGACTTTTTCAGCACCGTGGCCGACAATTGTAATCATTTTATCAAGCTTTACCGTCTTCAATTGTTCGATTACATGCTGCACCATGGGGCGACCTAAAACAGGATGAAGCACTTTATACAGTTTTGACTTCATTCGGGTCCCCTGTCCTGCAGCAAGAATCACAGCATAACGATTAGCCATGAGGAATCCTCCATTCCATTTATCATTATGAATATATCTTAAAAAAACGTTAATTTCAACAATTAAATATATCAGCTAAAAGTGTGCCCGGGGGATAACGTGAAACTGCATTCAGTGAAGATCTCTCCACTGAATACTAGTTAGTCAGAACACTTAGGTCAGTTAGCCGTGGCCTCTTGGTGGTTACGGCCGTTACTTGCGAGATAAAGTGAAGGCTTGGCGATGTTCAGCAAAAGAGATAAGAAACACGGAAAATTATACTTGTGCTTTTTCCCCAGCTGAACGGTGGCACAAAAAAGCAAAGTGAAACTTTATTCAGCGGGGTGTTTATCCTCACTGATGAAGGGGAAAAAAAGCTAATACCTCGGGTGTTGTGTAGCAGCACCTTTGTGACCTGCCTCGCCAGACCCGAACCAAATCAGACCTTTACGGGTAGCTGATCCCCCGACTTTCTTTGAAATCTTGAAGCGGGGGTCTTGCGGCAGGACGTGCTGATACCGACAATAAAGCCGCACAAGGAACGCTTTAGCAGCGATACATTGCTCGAAGTAATTCGTTTTCGAGGACGTCGCGTTATTGTCAGCATGCCCGTTAAGGCGGGACAAAAAAAGAAGGGCTAACCTGTTACAGATCAGACCCTCTGTTAATAATTAATTTAGGATGCTCCGGCTTCTTCGTAGTCTTCTGTACCGTCTCCGGCACGGTGATATTCTTCTAATACTGCATCCTGGATCTTACCGCGAGTATTAGAATTGATAGAGTGGGCAATATCCCTGAATTCACCATCAGGGGTACGTTTGGAAGGCATAGCCACAAACAGCCCATTATTGCCATCAATCACACGGATATCGTGGACTACAAATTCCCCATCCATGGTAATCGATGCAATTGCTCGCATTCTGCCCTCTGTGTTCACGCGGCGTAATCTAGCGTCAGTAACTTCCATGATGTTCACCACCTTTTCCCTTTTGAACTTATTACCATATTTCAACAAAACAATAAGAATTCCTGCCTAATTAGTAAAAAAATTTTAGAAAATATTGCCTTCTTGCAAAAAGGGATTCCGATGAAATGCCACAGCCCTAGCAAATTTTTAGAGGATGTTCACACTTTAAGTGACATTCCCATGACGGACTTCAATTGTTTTTTCCTTTATGTCCACATGTGTAATCTTTACCAGAGATGTATAATTCTCGACAACACGTTCATCTTCTTCATCATCTGCTTCTGCCAGCACACCGATGGCCTGCACCTTTGCATTGAACTCATCCAATAGGCTGACCATCCCATTAATCGTCCCGCCGGCTTTCATAAAGTCATCAATGATGCAAACATTGGCATTATCCGTTAAGCTCCGTTTCGGCAAAACCATTGTCTGAATTTTGCGTGATGATCCGGAAACATAGTTGATACTGACGGATGACCCCTCGGTCACTTTCGGATCACGCCGGACGATAACAACTGGTACATTCAGAACTGCTGCTGTTGCATATGCAAGCGGGATGCCTTTTGTCGCGACTGTCATGACCACATCAATGTCCAGATTGGAAAAAGTCGAAGCTAATACATGGCCTATCTGATTCACCATTTTCGGATCGCCTAAAATATCACTCATATATAAATAACCGCCGGGAAGAATACGGCTGGAATCCTCCAGCGTGTGACAAAGCTCATCGATAAACTGATGACTTCTTTCCCTGGAAAACTCAGGTATGAAACTGACACCGCCTGATGCACCGGGAAGTGTTTGTAAATAACCGATGCCTTCTTTTTGCATCACACGATCAACAATAGACAAGTCTTCACTGATTGACGACTTAGCAGCATCATATTTATCGCTGAAATACGGCAGTGACATATGCTCTTTAGGATGTTCCAGAAAATAACGCGTCAATGATACTAATCGATCGCTTCGTTTCATATAGCCACCTCCAGTTCTATATCCGAATGTTTTAGGTAAATATATCATCAATATACGTTTTTAATCAAATTTTAGCGGCGATCAAGAAGCTGAACAATATATACTTCATTGCAAAATCCTCTTAATCCGTTATAAACACGCCTGGCTTTACTGTAATGTCTGGTGAGACCTGCAACTGTGGGGCCACTTCCACTCATGACGGCACCATCAGCACCAGTTTGAAGCATTTTGTCCTTGATACGCTTTACGTCCGGGTGTAACGAAAATGTAACACTTTCCAATGCGTTGCCAATATGATGGCACAGTTTTCCAAAATCTTTTTCTTCCAGGGAACGGATAAGTTCGTGTGTATTTGGATGATGAAGTGTATCCAAGTCAACTTTGGGAAAAATATGTCTGGTGGAAATGCCAATATTCGGTTTTGCCAGCACAACGTAGCAAGTTGGGGGAGAATCCAGTATGCTTATTTGCTCACCATGGCCTGTCCCAATTGCGGTAGTGCCTTGAATGCAGAAAGGCACATCCGATCCGAGCGTCGCACCCAATTCAATCAATTCATCTGATGAAGCATCAACCGACCACATCCTGTTAAGACCTCGAAGGACAGCAGCTGCGTCACTGCTCCCGCCGCCAAGCCCCGCCGATACAGGAATATTTTTTTGAATTTCAATGCGGACACCCTGGTGTAACTGATATTTGCTTTTAAAAGCAAGCGCAGCCTTATAAGCGATGTTCCGCTCATCATTTGGAACATATTGGCTATCGGTAGAAACCTCTATCGTATCCTCATCAATGGTGTTTAACTCAACCCGATCAGCCAGGTCCACAGATGTCATGATCATTTCAACTTCATGAAACCCATCCCCGCGCTTTCCAAGGACATCAAGTGATAAATTAATTTTTGCCGGCGCCCGTTCAAATAAAACCATCTCGATCACCCACTTTACGAAGACTTGGTTTTTTCGCGGGAGTTAACCTATTTTCCGATAAGTAAAACTACAGCAAATTGTATCATATTCGCCAAACAGTGGCGACCTTCAAAGGAAAACCAGTGCTCATCCGTTTTCAAGGTGTATAGGGAGAGGTTTAAAAAAGGCAAACCCCCTTAAGGGTCTGCCTTATGATTTCATATTTTGCTCGGCCATTTCAATTGCACGTTTCACCATGTTTCCGGCATCTTTTGCTCTGATACCGCCCCAGCCTTCTTTCTGAACTGTGTCGTAAAAGCCTAACTCTTTTGCAATTTCTTCTTTCAGCTGATCCGACATTGCTCCACCGCGTCTGGCCACGAAAGAACATCCCCTTTCCTGTAAGAGTGCCTACGACATCTATAGTTTATGGGGATGACCGAAAGAAACACCCGTTATATGTATACAAAAAAGGAAATATTTTTTTCTCATATAAAAACCGTATATAAAACTGACAATGCAAATAAAATAAAAAAGCAGTAAACCCGGGTTCACTGCTCCGCAATCATTGCTTTGTCATCCTGAAAACTTAACTCCACTGTCTCAGTCAACACGTCAGCATAGCTGTATGAAACACGCTCGAATGCATTCTCGTCCTGATCCAATTCAACAATAAAAACGGAAGGGTATGTTTCTGCCAGTATACCGCAGCGTTCAATTGTCTTTCTCCTGCCGCCGTTTGCTTTCAAGCGCAACCGTTGACCGACATGACATTCAAGACCTTGTTTAATTTCGACCAATGTTTTTGCCACTATACTCCACCTCACTCATATTCAATGATAGCATATGCTTGTATAATAGTCAAATAAAACTTTATATTATAACAGCATAGCTTTTTTAATGTCAACAAGAAAAAACCCTTTTCTATCTTTATTATGACAAATTGTTTACAAATTATGTATGCTATAAAGACATGATACAGAAAGTGAGGGGCAGGAACCGGCCTGATACCGATTCCGTCATTGTTAAATTGCGTGTTCCAAAAAAGAAGGATAAAAAAGACCGGCCGGCTAAGTTCGCAACGTCCTAGACTGGGGGGCGGGGCAGTTTGGAGCAGCAGGCTTAGGATATTTCTGCGTTAGCAACTGTCGTGGGTGATTTTTAGCAGAAGATCCTTTGTGCGATGTGTCATTTTTACCGGACTTTTTTGAACAACCTTTTAAAACATGTTTAATTAATCGTCATCTTCTTCAGGAATATAGGGCAATCCCGTCCGTAAAAGACCTCGTGTTTCCACGCCGCCCATTCCTTTTTCTCCGGTTAAAGTATTGCGCAATGCATCCCATACACCCACTTTTTCCATAAACGGCGTATAGGCGATTTTTGCTGCAATATAAACCGGATCCAATGCATGGATGTTAATTCGGGATGGCGAGCTGGCGAAATTTGCTCCAGCCCGGATTAACGACTCAAAGTGAGATTGGCAGGCACCTGCAAATATTACCAGATCATCCAGCCGCGGGTTCTTTTGTCTGATAGCCTTAACGGTTTCAGTAAAGTATTTTGAATGACGATAGGCACGAAGATCGCTCTTCGGCCCTTTATTTCCGGAAAACGAATCATGACCCGTAATTACGACGATATTCGGCTGAAATTCGTCCACAAGTGAACTAAC
>NZ_DATGTI010000040.1:0-3798 GCF_035301925.1 Lentibacillus sp.
TTGAATAGCATCTTGCATGTATCTCACTCTCCTTTCTTCGCAACATTCGTGATTTGTTTCTGGTTCGATACATTAAAATTCAAGATAATGTCTTGATGTCGCTCATGAAGCCACTCATAATATGAAGACCCGTCAGCTTCGATAATACCTTTTGCCAGTGCTTCAAATTCCTTAAACCCTTCAGGTTTTACAGGTTTGCGTTTTCTTTTTGATGATGATTCTTTCTTCAATGTTTCTGTAGAATCTTTAGCGACTGTCTTATCGTCCTGCTTAACGTCTTTGTCCTGATTCTTATCCATTGCTTTTCCAAATTCATTATTAGACAAGATTTACACCTCCTTATCTAACCAAAATAAAAACCCTTTTCCGTGAAGAAAAAGAGTTAATGGGAAGTTATAAACTTCCTGATACTAATAATTTAACAGCTTTTTTAGGCATTTTTGTTCATCATTCGTTCGCCTTTTTGTTCGTTTTTTGTTCGCATTTTATTCGCATCTTTTCATTACTTGTTGACACTTACGATTAGACATTTTATGAACCTTAAAATAAATTTTGATTAGAAAGATTTTATTACCGTATTTTACATAAACAAAAGGAGTCCATTCTATAATCAAATTGATTTTTCCCCAACAGTTAAAAAATAGCCAGGTACTCTAAATATTTATGTTAAAATAAATCTAAAGATTGTAACAAAGTGGTCTTAAATAAACATCTTTGGATTCAAAGTTTATGCAACAATCGGGCCAGTTTCTGGAACTATAATGTTCAAAATGAAACTGGATAATTGAATGATACAAAGACGTAATTATTCACGTAAGATGAATAAAACAAAAGCTGCTTAGTATTGGGTTACCGAAGTAGCTTCCATTCCAATTTGAATAGCTTCTTCCACAAGGATAAGTGCTTTTTGGCATAAGCCTTATAGCAACCGTTTCGGATGACAGTCCTTGTTCCAACGTTCCTTGCTTTCCAAGTCCCTTACAACGTAACTATCTATTCTGGACGTAGGCGCTTACTATAAGCCTTTGATGGATGCCGCCGTTGTCCGGTATAGTGTATTTCAAAGGGCGAATTTTACTCTACACCACTCACACCATCGTTGGATGACTTATAGGTTTCCCTATGTTTAATCTTTAGACCCGTACATTCGGAAATTCGCCAGTTCCGAACATTCTCACCTTATCCAGTTTTTCAGCCGTACGGCATACCTTTTCCAAAAGGAATGGCTTCAGCCTTTGTTCTGCCGAATCTACCTGTTCTTAAAACCCCATGACCTGCCAGTCATGACGCATGCAGGAGTATTGACGGGATGGTTCCGTCATTCCCATCCTGCGTTGTAAAGTTTGGATTAACTATAAGTAATCCTCTGCATTTCACGTTTCAAAGTGCTTATAGCATAGCTTGTTGAACGGCGCACTATAGCGGGCTTTTTCTATACTGATAAACATTAATGGAATAAACCAGCCTCCTTGGACTTTTTCATCAGCCTGTCGGTATGTTTATTAACCACATTTTTAAACAGGACACCGAATAACACAAAACCGAGTCCAAATAAACCCAGAATAGCCATATCGTGTATTGCTGATTTCCATATAATGCCCCCGACTGCTTCACGCATTAAATCAATGGCATAGGTGAACGGAAGGAACGGGTTGATTGCCTGGAAAAATTCAGGAAGCAAAACAACCGGATATGTGCCGCCCGCACCGGCAATTTGCAGAACAAGCAGGACAATGACCATTGCTTTTCCGACATCGCCAAAAAGTGAAACAAGTGTGAAGATAATCAGCATAAACACCAAACTGATCAGCAGGCCGAATATCACAAACCAGACAGGATGTGCCATGTAAGCATCAACAATAAACCGGTCACCCAGCGTTACAATGAGTGTCTGCAGTAATCCGATCGTAAGGAACGTGAACAACTTTCCAATATAACGCTCCCTGCCCGTTAGTTCTTCCCCACCATGAACGTCTGCGGCCAATAGGGAAATCAGTAGCAGACCGCCAACCCATATAGCCAGGACAGTGTAGAATGGGGTCATCCCGGAACCGTAGTTCGGAATTGGAAAAAGTTCATTTTTGCTGAGCTTGACCGGTTCCTCAAAAAAGCTCCGTTCTGCTTCAGGATCGTTCTGTAATAATTCAATAATTTCATTGATGTCAGTTTCACCCTGGATGTCACGAATTTTATCAGCAAGTTCATTGACTTTACTATTCACGTACGGATATTCGCCAAGAATTGTATTCAGCATTTCCTGCCCCTCACCAATATTATTTTCGGTATTTGACAGGACTTGTTTTACCTCCGGAATTGTTGACTTGATTTCTGATAAAATCCCTTTTGCATCAGATAACGTCTGTTGCGCATTGTTGATTTTCTGTTTGACTATTGGCTCAATATTTTCTTTATAATCTGTCAGGAAATCTCCTATTCTGTTTGCTGTATTGCCAGATAACTCTTCTAAATCGATGATAACGGAATCGACTTCCTGCTTTTTGTCCTCAATGAATGCTGTAATGTTTTGACCATTCTTCTGCGCTTCTTCAAGAGCTCCACGCAGTGTGCTCAATCGTTCTATGGCATCTTTAATTACCTGATCCTGATTAGCGCTGTTATTCTGGCCGTTGTTCTGATTATTATTCTGGTCGCTGTTTTCCTGACCGTTTGAACCCTCATCACTATTCTGCTTATTTCCATGTTCACCGCCATCGGCCTGTTGCTCCTGATTCATTTCCTTCAGCTGCTTCAACTTTGCTTCTATTTCACCGATGTGACTGGTTGCATCACCCAATGAACTGTCAATGCTTTGCTGCAGTTCTTTACCCTTGCTAAAATCAATGTTCACATTCTGGGCATCTTTAAGCAGTTTGTTGATGTCTTCAGCAGTGCCTTGCGCTTTTTTCAAATCCTCCTCAATTTTCGGTGCCATTTCATTTAAGCGGCCTTCAGCTTTTGACATTAAGTCAGCTGTTTCATTAACCGTTTGAAGGCCATCATTGGTTGTCCGCTCAGCTTCCGGAAGCATGTTTTGCGCTTTATTGATGATAGACTGCGCATCCTTTGTATCCTGCAGGCCATTTGAAATCAAATCATGAATTTCCGGTAATTTTTTTTCCATCGTAAAAACATAATCCTCAAACTTTTTGATATCAGGCAGCTTTTCGTTCAGCTCTACACCAATTTCATCAAACATATTAAAAATAACGCCATTTACTGTGGAAATAAAATTGCTACTGACCTGCTCCACAATCGTACTGGCACCCTTGTCTGTTATTTTCGGGGATATGGCATTGATTTTTTCATTTACGTAGTATTCCGTTTTGCTTTTTTTTGGATTATCTGTAATTACCGTTGACAGGTTATCGGAGAAATCCTCCGGTATGACAATGACAGCAAAATAATCGCCATATTTTAGATTTTCCATTGCCTTTTCACGGTTTGTAAAATGCCAATCCATTGAATCGTTGTTTTTAAGTGTATTGACAAGGTCGTTACCAACGTTGATTTTTTCGTCCCTGACCTGCCCCCCTGCATCTTCATTCACAACACCGATTGGAATTTGATCGGTCTGCCCATATGGGTCCCAGGAGGCCTTTATGTTAAACCATGCATATAATGATGGCAATATAATAAGTCCCCCAATCAAAATAGCTGCAACCCAATTGCGTGTTATATTCTTCATATCTTTCGAGTAAATTTTCCAGCCATTCTTCATGCATATACCTTCTTTATTCTTTATCATTTTGACAGTTTGAGGATTATGTTTTTACGATGGAAAAAAAATTACCGGAAATT
>NZ_DATGTI010000041.1:0-14367 GCF_035301925.1 Lentibacillus sp.
AAAACATCCCTGTCAGAACCAGAATAATCACTGCTTTTTTCACATTAAAAACCTCCCGTCAGCCCAGATTTGAGAACCATGTGTCTTGTACCATTTGGAGCAAAAAGTTTGATATACGCGTCATTTGGCCTGTAAACAGCAGCACACCCATCAAAATCATGACTGCTCCGCCTGCTTTCATGATTTTCTGACTGTATTGGACAATCAAACGTGTTGATCCAAGGAAAAACGTCAATACGAGAAATGGAAGTGCAAAACCGATCACATACATGATCGTATAAATTGTTCCCTGCGTCGGGTTGCTTGCTGCCACAACCAATATGGAAGCAAAGATCGGCCCGATGCAAGGTGTCCATCCTGCAGCAAATCCCATACCGACAAAAATTGTTCCAAGATAGCCGGCCGGTTTACGTGCAAATTGCATCCGTTTTTCCTTCATAAAGGATGAAATATTAAGCCAGCCCGCTACAAAGAGGCCCATCACAATGATGAAAATACCGGCAATGCGCTGAATGAATAAACCTGTATCACCTGTC
Organism: Lentibacillus sp.; assembly: GCF_035301925.1. Classification (GTDB taxonomy): domain Bacteria; phylum Bacillota; class Bacilli; order Bacillales; family Amphibacillaceae; genus Lentibacillus. The sequence goes on from NZ_DATGTI010000041.1 coordinate 537, forward strand.
AGCATCCCTTGAATCCATTGACCTAAAAACGAAACACCGATCCCAAGTCCAACAAATACGCTTGATACCCCCAACAGGAAAAACACCGAATGAATCAGCAGTTTACTGCGTATCTTAATGTCTGTATTTTCTTTTAGTTCCTTCACACTCATCCCGGTAATATAAGATAAGTACGCCGGAAAAATGGGTAATGTACATGGGGAAAGGAATGAAAGTACCCCCGCACCCAATGCCAGCCAAATTGTCAGATCTGCAGCCGCAGTCATGATCTCACCTTCTTTTTTTGTTATAGATAAGAACCATCACACTAATGATGAATACGAGAATCAAAAACCATGTGGACATCATGTAGCCATACAGAGCCGTATAGGGCATCAGAAACGTTAACATGATTTGTCCCAGGCTCCAGACAGCAAATACCAATGCCCCCATCAACGAAGCTCGGGTCTGTTCATGCCACATCAAGTACACAATCAGCAGTATGAGTAGCAGCCCCAGATGCCCCCAGAACATTGTATGATCATTCCAAACGACATCAATAAATTCATAGGAAAATGCCGAACCGAGGAATATCGGGACCAACGCCGACAATACCATCCCGGCATTCATATGTTTCCGTGTTGTTTTGTAAACAATGTTTATGAGTAATAGCAAAACCGCAGCATAAAAAGCATTCGAATCACTTGGGTAAGCCAGCACCGCCAGCGGATCCGTCACAAATATACCGATATTCAGCACAATTTTTCCTGCCCATATGAACAGGACAAAATTGATGATAAGCGAAAGGCTTTCTTCCAATTGCTGCTTTTTGTCCTGCTTTGCCGACGGACTGCTTATCCAGAAAAAGACCGCACCTGCCATAATACTTAAAACAATGATAGCAATATTTTCAAATACCCAAGCTGATGCCATTGTATGTCCTCCGTTCATTTCAAATTCATTATAAAACAGTTATATGAAAGTTTGATGAAAAAGCCTGATTTATTTAGTCTTTTAATACAGGCCAAAAACAGTCTGCTATAATGCTACTATAATCGATTATGCAAAGGAGGGCATCTATGAAACTGCGAAAAGGAATGAAAAATTGCATTACTGATGTGGCTGATGTAAAAGTCGGGCATGTCACACTCTACGAAGAAATCAATGACCAGGATACCATCTGTACCGGCGTGACAGCCATATTGCCGCACGACGGCAGCCTTTTCCGGAAAAAATGCGGGCAGCAAGCTACGTTGTAAATGGCTACGGGAAAACGGCCGGTCTTGTTCAAGTTGATGAACTTGGTCTGATCGAATCACCCATTATGCTGACGAACACGTTCAGTGTCGGTGCCGTTATGCAGGGAACGCTTCAATATATGCTTGATGAAAATCCGGAAATCGGTGATACAGCAAGCTCACTCAATCTTGTTGTTGGGGAGTGCAATGACAGTTATCTGAATTCAATGAGACTCCAGGCAGTGAAACCAGAGCATGCTGTACAAGCGATTGAGCGTGCTTCTGATGGTCCGGTGGAAGAAGGAGCTGTTGGAGCAGGCAAAGGGATGGTCTGCTTCGGCTATAAAGGCGGGATCGGAACAGCATCACGTGTTGTGGAAGGTTATACGGTCGGCTGTCTGGTGCTCAGCAATTTCGGCAAACGCGAAGATGCGCTTTTCGGCGATTTTAGCAGACATGATATGGACACACCGGACGGCTCAATTATGATGGTTATAGCAACCGACGCACCGCTTTATGACCGGCAGCTGAAGCGGTTGGCCAAGCGGAGCGCTCCCGGACTTGGCAGGACCGGTAGCTTTATCGGTCATGGCAGTGGTGATATCGCGATCGCTTTTTCAACATCCAATTTGTACGATCATGACAATGGGACTGCCATGGAAAATGCATCTTTTTTACGTGATGATCAACCCGTCATGAACGGACTTTTTCAAGCTGTTGTCGAAACAACTGAGGAAGCGGTCATCAATTCACTCCGCCACGCCGAAACAACAAAAGGGCGGAAAGGACGTGTAGTGGAGAAAGCACCATTGAGTTGACGCGGGGCCTCCGAATGAAAAAGATCTGCTACTGACAGGGCAGATTTTTTTGGCGTTTTTATTTCAAACTCTGGCGTTTCACCACCTCCGTCGCGGTAAATGTTGTTCCTGTCGCGCGATTTGGACTGAGGGTCGCGCGAATTTCTGCTTCCGTCGCGCGATTTGGGCTGAGGGTCGCGCGATATTCTCCCTCCGTCGCGCGATTTGGATTGGATGTCGCGCGAAATTGATACTTTGGCGATTGCCGATTGTTTCAAACTCTGGCATTTTCACAGTAAACTTTGGCTTTTTTCAAATTTAAAGTGGTTCCGTTTTTGCTTCAGCCTGCTTCCGCGCAAAATATTTGCTGACCGGAACACTCGTATAGAAGAATCCGGCTGTAATCAGCAATCCGAAAAACCAGCTGCTTATTTGCCTGTAAATCAGCATTTGATCGTTTCCGTCCACACCGTATTTTTGCAGCAGCCAGGTTTTCAATCCGGCCATAAACAAGCCACGGACAATAAAGAGGATTTGTATCAGCTGAAACCACATGAAGATATCTTTTTTGTAATACAGAGCTGTACTTTGTTTTCTTGGATACCCTTGCAGATAGACAAAATCAACCGCAAAATACAGTGCCAGCGGACGCATCAGCACCAATGCAATCAAATGGACCAACACATAGAACAGCCCCAAATAAATCCCGTTCCACAGCATCTGTTCAGCTGAACCGGACAAAAGATCAACTGTTGTTCCGATGAAAAGCGACCCAATTACAAACAGCCCGGCAATATTGAATTGCCGTTCAAGGATAAAACGATAAATGGTATAAATAAAACCCGGAATTGTTGAAATAAGCATGGCGGGATAATCACCCATGATATCCCTGCCGTATTTCCAAATCAAAAACGGGAGTGCAGCATAACAGATGATATCGAGGATGATCAGTTTTTTATTCATTTATGTCACCTGCCTGTGCCGAGGAATACTGTATTGCTTCCTCGATAAAATCCGCGCCAGCTCACCGATTGTATACAAGTCTGTCACCCCCATTGCTTCTTATTTTGTATTATACAATATGACGTTACGTAAGATTCAAGGGGGCTATTTAAATATTCATACCATACGCGGATTAAGCAGCTTATTTGACATTTTTATACCAAATCTCGACGTTTTTAGAAAATAAGAGATTCCTCTTTTAAACAACGGATTTGTTTAAAAGGGAATCTCCTTCATAACAACTTTTGCCATCTCGTCAATCGGCCTACTTTCCGATAACTTTAGCATAATAATAGAATTGTTAAAGCGATTCGGCTGATCTTTCGACGTTTTTATATTTAATTAATCCACCAGCTTTTTGGTGCAATGAATATGCAGCATAAACAAGACATCTCCTTATGCAGACTTCTTACTTTCCGGATTCAGCCTCCTGGCGGTCATCCGAACCATCCCTGCGCCGGTTTTTAATCCGTTGATAAATAATATCAATTCGATTAAACACCCACTGTAGTGCCAGACCCTGAATGGCAATGCCAAGGACGGATACCACCGTCAGCGTCCAGACGGAAATGGACTGCTCAATCTCGAAAATGCGATGCCCAAAAAAGAGCAAATAGCCAATCACTACGAAAAGCGCATCAAGGAAGGACCCAACAGAACTCTCAACTGTCCAGATAAGAACACCTTCTCCTAGCAGAAAAAGCAGGATAATAGACAGGATCAGCGACTTCGATTGAACCGTCAGCTTCTCCACGAACGGCACGACATAATATTTGGTGATCGTCTTAATCCGGAATAAATAAATAATCCTTACAATTCTGGCAACCTGGAAAAACTGGTCCAGCGGGATAATGGCAATTAAAAGAAAGGGATTTTGCTTTAAAAACACCCATTTTGAGTCTGACAAGATAAAACGAACGGTGAAATCAGCAAAAAATACTGCCCAGACGATCCAGCTGATCGCCGAGTTATACGTGTCATCCGTCCAGATGGTGATAATCGTCAGCATCACGAGTAAAATCATAATACTTTCATATATAATTTTTGCCATTTTTTGCATGGTTTGTCCCTCTTCCAACTTGCTTATAACCTATTATATTAAAAAAGCCAGGGCAGTGTAACCCTGGCGAACTTTTCAAACAAGCGATTCTCTATTAGGCGAGGACATTCCGATATTCAGGTGTCTCCTCTATTTTCTTCTTGGCGTATGGGCATGTCGGATCGATTTTCTTCCCTTCATCACGGGCATAGGAAACCATTTTTTCAATGAGCTGCCCGCCGATGCCTTCACCGCGAAGTTCGTCAGACACATAGGTATGGTCAACATTCAGCTCTTCCTCACCGTTTTCCTTATAAGTGATTTCAGCTTTTGGATTCTGTTCATCGCCGATATAAAACTTGTGGTCTCCTTTTTTAATATCTGCCATCATGACTGCCTCCTTAAACGTTTTTTTACTATTTTTCCCATTCCATACAAAATAATCCTATCATCTTAACCGGACCATGGCAGTGTGACGATAATGGCCGTGATAAAAATAACCATCAAATAATTCACAGACACCATGAACATTTTATCCGCCCATTTCCGGGTATCCCTGGAAAACAGCCCACTGAACGCCAGCGCCAGATAGCCGGCATTGAGCAGTGTTGCAATGACAACAAACGCTGTGCCAAGCGAAAAAAGGAAAAACGGAAGCGGCAGGAGACACGCAATATAAATGACCATCTGACGCTTCGTAATCGCCATGCCATGGACAACCGGCAGCATAGCAACGTTCGCTGCCTTGTACTCATCATATTTTCGGATGGCAATCGCAAATGTATGCGGCATCTGCCAAATAAAAATAATCAGCGCCAGGACGATCGGGACAATATGTGATGCAGGTTCCAGCGCAGCCCAGCCAATCAGCGGTGTCACTGCACCGGAAATGCTGCCGATCACGGTATTCAGCGTATAGCGCCGCTTTGACCACATCGTGTAAAGCACAACATACGTAAACCATCCGATAAATGTGTAAAGTGTTGCCTCAAGCGTCGTAAACAGTAACATAATAAAGCCGATTGCACTCGTTATCAATCCTATCCACAGGACGGTCCGGAGCTGCATACTGCCGGTGACTGTCGGGCGTGATTTCGTCCTGTCCATTACCGTATCAATATCGACATCGTACCAGTTGTTGATGACAAGCGCCCCACCCATCACCAGCGTACTGCCGATAATCGTCAGCAAGAATATATCAAAATTGGCTGCAAAAGAGGCCCCTGTAAAATAGACGGCAAGCCAGAATCCGGCAAAAACCGGGACCGCATTGGCAATCAGCACAGGAAATTTAAATAGTGACTTCAAGTCTGCCACTAATGACGTTCCGTTTTCCTTACTCGATGCAAAATCAGAATTATTTATATTTGATGAGGTGACAATTTGCCTGCTCATCTCATTCATCCTCTCAGTAAACATAACAAATAACAAAGTATTCCTTTATATATTATAATCGTTTATTATCAAAATGGTAAGCAGAATGAACTGTCAATTTCAGGGTGTTGCTATGATTTGGTTTTTATCTGCAAACAAAAGCAGTCTTCTTTATTGATCAAGAAGACTGTATCACTCGATATAATTAATTGGCAGCGATAAGAATTATGTAAACGTGTTTATTCATCGGGAAAAACCATATTTAAATTAATGATTAAACCATAAAAATAGACACATCCACTTTGCCTTCCTCTGAATAGATGATGACACGATAATCACCCCAAGACATGTTTATTATTACTATACCATTTTTACAGCTATTTATTTTACAGAAAGACATCCTAATCAACCCGCTGCACCTCATACTTAAATCCCAAATACTGATAATTTTGCCGCTGGTACATCTCGCGTGGTGTATCCTCTCCGTCAGCAACCAGAATAATCATCTGATCGGGAAACCTGTTCATAACAAATTGTTGTAACCGGCCGCCAATTCCCTTTCGCCGGAGTGACTCATGGACAGCCAAATCATCAATCTCAACAAATTCATCCGTCATAATCACATTCATTGTGCCAGCAGGTTCCTCTTTATAGTAAGCAATCACTTTCATGTTTTGATCTTCGGCAAACTGCTTCTGGTTCAGCTTTACCTTTTCATTGGCAAAAGTCTCACCATTTTCCTTGTCTGCTTCATACTGCAGCGTAATGAACGCGTCCAAATTGTCCTCAGTCACTTCGACAACACGAATATCCGAATTTTCCTGCTGAGCTGGAAAATCTTTTGGCTCGATGGCATACAGTTCCAAAAACCCGGTTTCGTATTCACTGTCATCAAAATATTTTTGAAGCTCCGGTCCAGGCTTTTCGTTTTCCGGGAATTCAAATTTTAAATGGTTCTGGTTATGCTTCAGATGAAATTCTTTTAAAAACGTCTCAGCCTGCTTGAATTCCTCCAGCAAAGGCATTTGTTTAAACTCGATGAAATTGCTGTCATACCTGATGGGCATTTCCGGATAATGATAGTGCCGGTATCGTTCGTTTTCCTCTATAACATGACCGATTGTTTCGATATCCTGGAATGTAGGTTTTCTCATACGTATTCCCCTTATATTATCTGTTGTCTTTTTACCATTTTTCATTATAACAGAAAACGGGACATCTCCTGAGAAATGCCCCGTTTTATCAATATTATTTTTAGCAAAACGAATCTTTCGGTTTCGGAACGGATAATCCAAACATCGGTCTGAGATAAAGGGCAATAAAGGTTCCTGCCAGTGCCATAATGCCCCATACATAGCCATGCAGACTGAAAGAAGCAATTCCACCAAAATAAGCACCAATATTACAGCCAAATGCAAGGCGGGCGCCATAGCCCATTAGCAGGCCGCCGATAACAGAGGCTGTCGCGTTTTTGCCGTTGATCCTGGATAATTTGAACAATCCGCCGGCTGCCGATGCCAAAAACGCACCAAGGATAACACCAAGGTTCAGGACAGTCGTAGAATCGGCAAAGATGGATGATTGCAAAGCGGCTGCATTCGCGCCCTGCCAATAGCCCCAGCTGGCCACATCAACACCAAAAAATTGCGCCACTTTAGAACCCCATAGTGCAAATGCCGAGGTAATGCCCCACGGCGAGCCTCGGGTCATGAGCGTCAACGCGTTCAAAACCGCTAGCGCGATGGCTGCTGCAAACAACGGCCATGAACCGCGAAAGATTCGCCGCCAGCCGGCAGCTGAAGGCTTAGGTGCCATTTTCGGCGGCCGCTTCTTTCTTTCCACGACTAATGTAATCCACGCAATCAAGCCAAACAGTGCAATTGATAAAACCCATGCACCACCATAGCCGAACCCAGTGGATGTTGCCAATGAGACCGGTTCAAATGATGGCAGATCTTCTGTCCAGAACGGCAGGTGATAAGCGCCAACCGTTGAGCCTACAATAAAGAATAATAGCGTGATAAACATGACAGAGCGTCCGCCGCCAACCGCATAAAGCGTCCCGGAAGCACACCCGCCGCCGAGTTGCATGCCAATGCCAAACATAAAGGCACCAACCAGTAGACTGATGCCAACTGGCGATACATAGCCGGAAACACCATCTCCAAAAAATGAATAGCCAAATGCCAGAATCGGCGCAAATAATGTGACGGCAACCGCCAGCATTAATAAATGTGATCTGAGTGCCTGCCCATTCCCGACTGACATCAGCCTGCGAAATGCCGATGTGAAACCGAATCGCGCATGGAACAATGTATATCCGAGCAGCAGACCGATAACAAGCAGTAACGGCTGCACGATATTTTGCGTTGCCATCAAGTAAATCATCAGGATCGCCGCAACGATCAGCCCGCCAATGATCAAAGGCATTTGCGGTTTATTTAAGTCAGTGCTTTTTTGCCGTATAGGATCCTTGACTTCATCTATTGGCTGCACTTTTGTCGTTGAATCCATTTCAAACTCCCTTTTCCAATCATTTTAGTCAGGTTTATTTTATTATAATAAAGGCTGACTGTCTTTATGTCAAAAATAGTTTAATAGGTGTTCAAACAGTCCGCTAAACAGTGGCAAACATAAGATATTGAAACAGGAACAGAGCATGAAAGGGGAATGAAGATGCCGCAGTATAAACAGTCCCGCCTCGGGCCCTGCGTTTTTCCAGGTTATCGATATTGCGGGCCCAGCTGCAGTGGACCAGGGGAACCGGTCAATGCTGTCGATGCCGCCTGCAGAGCCCACGATGCATGTTTGCAAAGAGGCGGATCACCCTGCTTTTGCGATCAGCAATTTATCAGCCGTCTGCGTCCGTAAATCAATCCACATACTGCAGAAGGAAGACATGCAAGGACAATCTATCATGCTATGAGAATTGCAGCACGTTTTAGGTGTTAATCAATCATCAGGCTCATTTAACTGGTGTTGTTGTGTCATATCTTCAATCAATCAAGATAAAAATTTTAATCGTTCATGTTTTGCGGACTTTAGAAATGGGTATCGTGGGATAAGCAACAGAGGTTATTTTCGTCCTTGGAGGTATCACATATGGAAGACAATGTCTTTTGCTTTACAAACAACACTGAACTCTACAACGACTCAGATGATGAATTGATTGAGGAAGTCCAGGATTTAATATCCCGATTTCAGGATCCGGATTTACCTATGAAAGACAGAGAGGAAATCTTTAAAAAGATTGTTCAATTACGGATCAGCTGACAGACTAAAATTTTTGAATTTATGAATAGACGACATGTGCGGCCTATAAGCTCCTAAGAAACTTATAAGCCGCACATTTATCAAACATTCTTCCTTCAACGGCTCTTCATTTTGCCTGGATTGAGTGTCGTACTGAGAATCGCTCACGTCCTTAACTCACTGTATTGTATATGAATCCGGTTTTCCGGTTGATTATCGACAGTGTACAATACGAGGAGGAAAAACCATTCCAAGGGCTTCATCAGCACATACATAACGTCAGCTGCCCACTTTGAGTTGATATGCCTGCTGATTGGATACCCGCATCTATCGTAAAACCCACGGATGACGTTATGCGATTTTGGCATATATTGCTCCAGAATATTTTCAAACGCATTAGCGATCAGCAACTGACGGTTCACCGCAATCCTCGATCCCCTCCTGATACCGGACCTGACCGGCTTAACCAGCTTTTTATGACCCCTGGCAGACACTGTACATAAATAATGACCATCACCCTCCATGACCACCGGCTTTGGAGCAGGGATGGCCGAGTAGTTAAAAGAATTTGTTTCAAGGAACACACGTATAAAGCTGTCAGGCCGCTGTCCGAAAAGCACCAGAATCAGCTGGATGATGATTAGTACCGGAAACAGACAGATTGCCCATAACCGCGGCATTTTTTGATAATGATGTGTCACGCGATGGAAAAATAATAACAATTTATTGCTATACACGATCGCTTTTTCTTGCTGGTTTTGCAAAAATTCGTCCAGTGAATCCTTTAGCCGCGCAATAAACAGCAGCGCCAACGATAAAAAACTGATTTGAAGGAGGAAAACAGAAATTACCTGGCCATCGTGTGATAATCCTGTATGTGTGAGGTACACTGCCGAGAACAGAATATTTAATATGATAACAGTACTCAGCACCACATATACAAGTGGCGGCAGTCCTTTCTCGTTTAGGCTGACGATCCAGAAGCTGATGACGCCTAACGTTATCAGGACAACTACTGTCAACGTATGCTCACTGGCAAGGGATGCATAGCCATTGGTTTTTTCTCCGGTCAGCTCATAGATGCGCAATGGTTCCCCCGCCTCCAGGCTGCTTTTATTGACTTCAAGTCCAATTAACAATAGACAGTATATAAAGATTGAATAATAGACATCCATCACTTTGGAATTTATCAAGCCGGCCTTTTCATTCCGGGCTTTTTTCTTGCCGATAAAACTTCGAATTGCCCGGATGACTGCATATATCGGGATGGATACAAATAAAAGTGCCATTAACGAAGCCAGAAGCCAGTCCACACTGTTTCCCCCCTTGTAAGCACATATCGCTTTTCCACGATGATCCACTACTGCAAATCTACAGCGAATCCGAGTCGAACTATAGCGATTTTCACCTATTCTATAGCTAAAAAGGGGTTAACTATAGCGCCCCGCTCAAGACTACAGCGATTTTGGCAAAAACTATAGCGGTATCATCCAAATTTTTTCCAAACAAGTTAATCTGCTCATTCATTAGCCTGCTCCCAATTCAGCGACTCCAGAAATTGATAAATATCCTCATACACCTGTTCACGTTCTTCACCAAGCGTGATGATATGACCGGATTGCTCATACCATTTTAATGCTTTTTCTTCTGTATCGATATTTTCATGAATGATTTGAGCACTTTCTACGTATAATGGATCATCCAGCAAGCCCTGCAGTATAAAAGTTGGAGCTATAATGGAGCTGAGTTTATCCCGAGTATCTAAAATGATGTCTTTTAAATTTTCCAGTGAATGCATCGGCGTTTGCTCAAGTTCCAGCAATTCCTGATCGATCTGATCTTTATCCTTGCCTTCAAACTGTTTAAAGTCCCGGGCGTAACGAACCACACGGTCATATAAGTCATCAGTGTTTTTCTCCTGAGCCGGTGTACTCATCGAAATAATTCCTTTTACCGGAAATTCCGCACCTATTTTTAACGCGAATACGCCACCCAACGATACGCCGGCAACCGCAATCTCGCGGAACCCTTCATCCTGCAAAAACTGATAGCCAGCAACTGCATCCTGCCACCAGTCTTCAGGGCTAGTCTCGATAAGCCACTCCGGCTTTATACCATGGCCTTCATATAAAGGCGCATGGCAAGTGTATCCGCGTTTCTGCAAATACCTGCCCAGTTTCCGGACGTCACCCGTATTCCCGGTAAATCCGTGCAGCAGCAGAACTGCCCTATTTCCACCACGGTATGTAAAAGGTTTTGGGGCAACGATTTTCATGAACAACCATCCTTCCCTGCAAGATACAGGCTTTAATCGCCAATTGTAAACTTCATCAATGGAAGCATTCGATCATTAATAACAGTAGAAGGTGCTTCGCCAATTTGCTTAGCGCCCATTTTCTCATAAAAACCTTTTGCATAAGGATCACTATCAATTGTGAAGCTTTTGATTCCCAGTTCACGGGCTTTTTCAATGACATATTTCCATAATACCTTTCCAAAGCCTTTTCCGATGAATTTAGGGTTTATGTAAAAGAAATCCAGACAATCGTTGCTTCCCCTTTCGAATGTAAAGAAGCCTGCAATTTTTTCCTCATTTTTTAAGACGTAGACATAGTTTTCATGAATATATGTCTCATCAATCGTTAAATCTTGCTTGCATGCTTGAATAAATGCTTCACTATAATCCCAGTAGGCTTTCGACCTTATGGCGATGTTACTCAGTTCCCTCGCTTCCCCAACTAATGCTTCTCTAAGATAAATCACTGCTCCCTCCCATATGCATCAATAGACTCTCTTCCAAAATATCACCAAAACACTTATTTTCAACCCTTGTCCTGTAATTAAACAAGAAATAAATACACTTATGGAATCCTCTTTTTCTAACATATTTCTATATGGACTTAAATCGCAAATTTATTTAACTGAACTGAACTTCCCCCGTTAGTACAGGGCGCTTAAGCACAAAAAAGAACTCCCATCAAAAAGATGTGAAGTTCTTTTTTGAAATATTACACCCTATCAAGGATAGGTGTCATACGATTGCGACGAGGCAATCTAACATATTTTCTAATACCATGATACAATTAATCATTAGAAAAATCAACATAAACCCTGCCCTTGATAAGGATATTTTAGTTTATGAAGGGGAAAAGTTAGGTTCTTAAAAGTATCGTTACTTTTGCAGCAGTTTTACATAATAATGTTTTATAAACCCTGATACGACAATCTGTATCAGCTTTTTTTATTTTATTTCCATGTCTAAAAGTTGTGGATTTATGTAGATTGATATGTTATAATAAATATATACAATCCCTTGGCAATGGAGGTTTTCCCATGTTTCTCCGAAAAATGAAAAACAAAAAAACAGGACGGACCTATTTATCCATTGTGCAAAGTTATCGCGATAAGGATACCAAGAAAACGCGTTCCAAGACCATCCAGTCCCTTGGTTATCTGGATGAATTAGAAAAAGAATATGCGGATCCCATTTCTCACTTTGAAGATGAGATAAGGAAAATGAATCAAGAACGGGATCAAAAAGATACTTCGATCACTTTCAGTATGGACAAAAATCAACGACTCCAAAAGAATGAAACCAACCGGAAAAATCTAGGGTATGCCGCCTTAAGCAAGATCTATCACGAGCTTGATATCCACACCTTTTTAAGGAATCGACAACGTCATACCAAAAGTGGTTATGACGCGAATAGTATCATGAAATTACTGACTTATGGACGGCTGCTTTATCCAGCTTCCAAAAAGCATACATATGAAATGAAGGATACCTTTTTTGAGAAGACAGATTTCTCATTAGATGATGTTTATCGTTGTTTATCCTTCCTGAATAAGCATAAGGACGAGCTCCAGCGCTGGATGCACAAACGCATACAGGAACAATACGGGCGCAATACCAGCCTGGTTTATTATGATGTAACAAATTACTATTTTGAAATAGATGAGCAGGACGACATGCGTCGGAAAGGGGTATCGAAAGAACATCGCCCGGACCCGATTATTCAAATGGGGTTGTTCATGGATACGGATGGCATTCCCATTACCTACGGGCTTCATCCCGGGAACATGTTGGACAAACAAACGTTTATTCCGATGCTTCGGGAAATACAGAAGAATTTTGACCTTGGCAGGACCATCGTTGTCGCTGATAAGGGCATGACGACAGGAGACAACATTTGGTACACTCTGTCTGCGAAAAACGGATATATTTTGAGCTATTCCATTCGAGGCGCTAACCGGAAATTCAAGGAGTACGTCCTGAATCAGAATGGGTACCGATCCATTGGGAAGGATTTTAAGATCAAATCGAGGCTCGAACCACGGGAGATCACTGTTACCAGCAGGAGTGGCAAAAAGATCAAAAAGCAAGTGGATGAAAAACAAGTTATTTTTTACAGCAGGAAGTACGCCCAAAAAGCAAAAGCCGACCGGGCAGAGGCCCTGCATAAAGCAAAAGATCTTGTCAACAATCCTTCCAAATACAATAAAGCAACCACATATGGAGCTGCAAGATATGTAAAGAATTTGGCGTTTGACAAAAAGACGGGTGAAATATTGAAAAACAGTCAAAAGACATTGTTTTTTGATGAAGAGAAACTGCGAAAAGAAGAAGAACTGGATGGTTATTACGCCATTATGACCAGTGAATATAAAGAGACAGATGAAAAGATTATCGACCTGTACCGGGGACTTTGGAAGATTGAAGAGTCCTTCAAAATAACGAAAAGTGACATAAGTAGCAGGCCGGTTTTTTTATCCAGGCAAGAGCACATTGAATCACATTTTCTTACCTGTTTTGTATCACTTGTCATCGCACGGCTTCTGGAGAGAAGATTGGCTGGGAAATACTCTGTAGGATCCATCCTCGAGAGCCTTAAGAAAGCATCATGTAGCCATCTTCAGGAAAACTATTACTTACTGGATACATTTGATGATGTGTTAATGGATATAAAGGAAAAATTGGGTATAGATTTGGGGCAAAAATATATGTCCCTCAAAGAAATTAAAAAAATTTTAGGAGAGACTAAAATAAGCTGATTTACACTACAAGTTTGTGACATAAGAAAACAGCCTGAAACCCAAGCTATATACGGGTTCAAGGCTGTTTTTTCTTCCTTTTAACTGCAAAAGTCAAG
>NZ_DATGTI010000042.1:0-34880 GCF_035301925.1 Lentibacillus sp.
AATCACAAGCATCTGCTTGTGACTTGAGAGTAAAGGGAAAGAGACCTATCCTTATTCCATTAGGGGACTGTTAATCAATCCGTCAACAAATAAACCTACCTTTGGCGTAGAGTAAAGCAAGGTGATGATTATTTGACAAAAAAAGAAAGGCAGAAGAAGCTGCCTTTCTACACATTACATATTTTTATCTCTCATAGGTAGTACGAACACCACTATAATTAATAAAGTAAGTGGAAAAACTGTTCGTATTAGATGGATGACTTTTTCATGTATGCAATGAAGATTATTAAAAAAGGACAGACTAATCCCGTTTACTCTGTTTCACAAACAGAGGCTTTGAACGTATTTAATTACTGGTTCAAAGTTGGGAATCGTAGTCTCATAGCGTGTGTCATTTTTTAATAATCCTCCTCAAAACGAATTTAATTTACAATATATATTATATCTGGCTTGTTATAAAAAGTCAAAAATCATTTTATATACCTTATTCCACTAAATGGCCCGTTAATTGAACAGGCTAAATGATTTCTTTTAGCTGGACAAGGACTGTTGTTGGAAGAAACTTGAAAGAAAATTCAATATTAATACTAACATAAAACTTGAAATACTTGGGCAAAACAAAAACGTTAAGTCTTGTTTCTCATTACATTAATCAATCAGCACTTCCAAAACATCATCAAACGAAACAGCCGTATTTTCGCCGTTGTCAAATTTCAAAGTATTAGCCAGTGTATCGGCTAACAACAACTTTCCCTTTATTTTTCGAGAGTCATGTGAATTATGATCGTAATATTCAACTTCAACTGTAAGATCGTTTTGTAAGGCAAGTTGTAACCTAGTATTGAGTTCAAACTGCTCTTGTTCATCGAGAATCGGCTTCTGTTTATATTCTTGTTCTTTCCACATTTGCTGCAGCATCTCTTCATGTTCCGGCATCATCATAGCTGTCCACTTTTTTGTTCCTCTATCATTGACCTCACTCATTTTAAAAACCTCCATAACACAAACGTTTGTTCGTATTATAACATAAAAAAATAAAGTGTAGACAATGAATTTAATTAAGAATAATATTACGTGGACAATTTCAGTAAAACTTGCTCCATAACAATTTTATGAACTCTTTGCAGTAAAACCATTTCTTTATCGCTAATATCCTGGGAATGTGCCACTTTATTCCTTATCTCAACTGTCTGTGTCAATTCATAATAAATAGTATCGGTGATTTCAACAAAACAGGGGTAACCTCTCAACATTGATACGAGTTCATGAAAATGAAAAGTGTTATAGTTTTTATTATAAGGCTTATATTTCATCACAAGTGGACCTTCAATAAACCAACCAACTCCATATTCTTTTTGCATGGTTTGCTCAATGTATCGTCTCAAACAATTCTCTATTTCATACACTAATCCATAAGCTTGCTTCATGAATTCAGTTTGCATACAAATTTCCCCTTGTGATTCCCTTATAAGAGTAAAATTCGACATAAAATATTAAAATCCTTTTGCGTGAACGAATTTCTTATTAAATATTTTTTTCTAACCTAGAACACCCTTTTAGACAATCAAGTCCAAAAGGGTGATCAACACCTTTTCTATAGAATTTTAAACTATACGCATGAGATTATAGTTTCGCGCATGTCATGAGGAAAATAATAATAAATGGAATACCCAGCACCCATAACCAAAACTCTCCGGAATAAACCATGTTCAAATAAATGTCGGTATGCATAAACCACTGTAGGACTGCCAAAAAAACAATGCCACAGAATGTTGAAAAAGCAACAAAGAACATAACGAATAATATGATAAGCAATGATTTTTTGATTGAATGAGCAACTGACAACATCAAGAAAATCCCCTTTCAGCAAATACACCGTATAGATGACGTCCGAGTATTTCCAATGCTTCTTTCTTGATTTCATAATACCTTGTTTTGCCGACAAATAGCTGCGGATAAATAACCTCATCACTATATCGAGAACCGTCATTCCGTCTACGCAAATATTTCAATTCAATCAACTCTTGTTCAATCGGGCTTAATGAATCAATGGTTAAATGCAATATATCTAACCATTCAGATGCTTGTATTGTTTTTAAAGCATACATTTCCGTTTTGCTTTTTTTGAAATTGCTGGAACCATGTGGCATATCGGATATAGAAGAAATAATGCTTGGTACTATCGTTTCGTTAGCCATTGCTTTAATTTTAAAATACCGGTTTAACCAGTTTTTTTCAGCATGCTCGATATAGAAATTCTGTTCGTCTTTTAAAATCTCTTCAATTTCCTCTTGTGTGAACATGTTCTCAACATCCGTGCTGAATTGCATGAAATGATTCACCCTTTCTTACACCTTAGATATTGATGATTTATTTGAATTCCCCTTATCATACTTAGCCAATGAATGTAATGCCCATGATATCCGTTGAAAATACATTGAGGCGTGTTCCAAATCGTCTTGTTCGACAGCTTCCAAAGCTTTAGCCAAGTTCATATCATAATAATTCCATTCTTGTTCCATATACGCTTGAACAACTTGCGACATCTGATATCCCCCTTAATAAGCTGTTATTTATAATCTTACTGACACAATCATATAAATCCTCTTTATTTGAATAGCATTCATGATTCGATTCAGAAGCCATTTCGTATAGGCCATGCTGATTTTTTGTGAGTGTCACCTTTATATCTGGAATATACTCGGAGTACCCTTGTTGCATATGGCAAATGACATTGTAGAGAGGGTCACACCCTTTACCCAGGTATTCATAAACGTTTAATTGCTGTATCATTTGCTCACTCATTGTCATCTTCCTTACATGTCGTTACACGTTCCACCGTTGGATTCATAATTGTATGCCTTAACGTCCCTACCAACATTTCTTCTTCACTGTTCCGACCATGTAACGTCTGCAGCCATAAACGGTACATCGTTAATGCCTCAGAAATAAGATGGGCTTCAGAATAACCAGCTTCAATCACGATCTTTCTTTCTCCGATTCTATTAATGACTTGCATATTATTAGTCCTCCTCAGTCAAGGCCATCTATTAAACGTTGTCGCATATTAACTAACAATGGTATAATGAAAGATATCTTAATGAAAATCAGAAAGGTGGATATTTAGGCGTATCGTTGCTTTCTGTTTTCCAGTTCATTAAGGTATTTTCTTGTTTCAGCTGCCGTTGGTACATATTTGTCACCAACGGAGCTTTTATGCTCCATCCATTCTCGCCACTTTCTGTCGGTCTCCACTTGACTATCCTTCGGGTCAAACACCATCACACTTTTCATGCCTTGCCACATATTAAAACGCCCTCCTTCTATAATCTGAGCCATTTATAACAATGACATTTGTATTATCCATCATTCTTGAGAAGTTCCGTTCACTCACCCGTTCTTTAAGTTCATCACTGCTTAAATTGGTCGTATAAACGGTTGCCTTGCCAGAGCGATCATCCAGTATTTCGAATAGTTTAGATGTGGACCATTCTGTTTTTTGTTCGGCGCCAATATCATCCAGCACCAATAAGTCTACACGTTGAATAACGTTTAACAGTTCTTCTTCTGTGACGCCTTTTGTGTTGTAGGTCCCCTTAACTTTAGTAAGCAGTTTGGGAAGAGAGAGAAATAAGCATTCATACTCTCTTGTCATCAATGCTTTAGTTATCGAAACCGATAGATGACTTTTGCCTGTTCCATAATCGCCTGTCAATAAAAGGTTCTGTTTTCGATCAAATGAATGACTATACGCCAATGCCTTTTCTTTAGCCCGTTTTAAGTTGCTGTCATATGCATCAAAGTTATCGAAGGTTGCTTCTTTCAATGAGTCATTTATCAGTGAATAATAATTAAATCGATCCATCCGGTTACGATGTTTGAGCTGATTGTATTTTTGCTTAGCTGCCTTTGCCAGCTTGATATCTTCACATCTGCATCCGTAATTGGCTATAACGCGCTCCCCTTCACGCGGTCCAGAAGGAATAATTAATTCTGTTTGTGTTACATGCTGGTTGCAACCATCACACACAAACATTTGAAGCAGTTTTTGTTCCGGACTTTTTATACGCTGTTTAATACTCTCCATCAGGAAATCCTCCTAAAACCCATAATGATAACCATCATTCGCAGCGGATTGCTTCTTCTTTTCCTTTTTGTTGTTTTCGATTTCTTCCAACGTCAATAACGATTGATTTTCCCAGTTTCGTAGAATCCCCTCAACGTAATTTAATTGTCTTTTATTATTGGCACAGGCTATCTCCATTGCCTTAACAATAATTTTTTCTGGCTGTGTAAATGAAGAATCATCCAACCACGACAACAACTGGTTTTTTCCTTGAATGTTATTTAACCCGAATCCGTTACTATCCCAAAATTGAATAATTACTGACGTCTGTGGTTGTTCTTGTTCTTTGTCTTCTTTCTTCTTTCTTCTCTCTTGTTCTTGTTCTTGTTCTTCTTCTGTTGCGTTAGGTAGCGTTTCATGTAACGTTACGTTTTCAGAAGCCACATCTTTGTTTTCTAATTGCTTTCTTTTCTGCCTTTCTCTATGCCTTTGAACTCGTTTTCTTGTTTGATTACGAACACGCTCCATCCCTTCAACATTTTGGTGTTTTTCCCAATTTGCAATGTGAATAAAGGAATCTTCGTCTATGTGAATCATTCCAAAATCACATAAAGTCTTTAATGCAAGTCGAACGGTATTAACTGGTCTACCGAATATCGTAGCGAGCATCTCTTCCGTGTATGGAATATTTTCATTTAGATAAATATAGCCATTTGCATTGGTCTTTCCTGCTTGTGCCAGAAGTTTTACCCAGATTATTAGAATCGTATCTGCTTCTGGCATTTGTTCTATCAATTTTATTTTTTCATCCTCAAACATTGATATATCTAACTTTATCCATTTTAGTTCTCGCATTGTTGCCCCCCCTTTTCATTTTTTGGAAGGTATTCCTAACCAAAAGAGAATATTAATTAATCCACCCCTTCTTCTTCCAAGTTTGTAACCTACTGTCCATGCATTCTTGAACAGAAATGTTATATTCCTGTTCCAAGCAAGTTAGAAATGAGTCAACAATCATTTGTATATCCAACAATTCTTTAGCTCTTTCCCTGACTCCCTCCAATTCTTTATCGCCAACAAATTCAGGTGGCTGCACAAGACTAAATTTTTCAAAGCGTTCAATAGTTTCTGTTACTTGGTTTACAAAGACATGTTGCAATGCTAACCTATGCCATTCAATTGCTTCACCACTCATTATAAGGGGAGCAATGTAACCCTCTGCAGTTTCCCGTGCAACTTCAAACCCATATTGTGCATCACTTAACACGCTAACACTTTGCTTTGCTAGATCCTCCGTCATACTCCTTCTATCATTTTCTAAATGCGATACCAGTTGTTTACTAACATGAATTATATTTGCAATATTTTCCTGGCTATACTCCTTTCTTTCTCTAACCTTTTTAAGGGACTTACCTATTTTCATGTTTTCTCTCCTCATTTTTGTATATATTTGTTTTGCTTTTAATACACGAAATCTCGTTATGGTAGATTTACAAACTAACTATTTTTCTTTCGGAAGCAATATCATTTGTGATACTGATATGATCTTTAATCCAACTGATGACTTCATCCTTTGGGTATAGAACACGATCGCCGATATTAATTTTTGGAAAGTCAGACCTTCTAACGATATGCGCATCTAATGTTTGTGTACTCACATTGAATACTTGTTTTGCCAATTGAGATTTACTTAGCAAATATGGGAACTCATTCAATTGATCCCGGTCTTGCTGAGCTTTTTCAGCAATTTGGTATATCATGTCGTACATCTTATTTTCAAATTCTGGCTGGGGTTTTAGCGTCGTTTCAAACAATTCAAACAACCTCCTCTTTTATCTTGGACATTCTGTCCAGACCTTGATCAAAAAAAAGTTCATCAACTGTATGATTAAGTACATCTGCAATTCTTTTAGCTAGATCAATACCAGGGTTCCTTTTACCTTGTTCAATTTTGTAGTAATAGGATGTAGATATGCCTACACTATTAGCGATTTCTACCACATCTTTATAGCCTTGATTTAACCTACTATCTCTTAAATTTGTTCGCATCTTCACACCTCCTTTTTGGACGTATTGTCTAACTAATTACATTGTAATGGACGTTACGTACAATGTCAACAACTTTTACCCATTTTGTCCAAACATATTTTATTTATTGGACAAATAGTATAAAATATATTTATCGGAGGTCTCATTATGAAATTTAGTGATAGACTAAAAAATCTTAGAAACAGTAATAATATGAGCAGAGAGGAATTAGCGAGTAAAGTTGAGGTTTCGTATTCAACTATTGCTAAATATGAAAGTGGTACTCGCGAGCCTGATTTCTCCACTTTAGATAAATTATCAAGTTTTTTTGATGTTGATACCGACTACCTTTTAGGACGGACTGATACACCAAAGTCATCGAAAGAATTTGACTCTTTAGCTGAAATTAAAAAAATAGTGGATGAATATGGAATAGAAGACATGTTTTTCCATAATATTGATGATTGGAAAAACCTCACTCCTGAAGATGTTGAAGAACTGCGCAATCACTTTGAATATATTACTTATAAAGCTAGAAAAAGAAATGAGAAAAAAAATGATAAATAAAATTGGTCTATAAAGGGGACAAAAATAAGACAGATTGATATCAGTAAGCGACTTCTTCGTTGTTTAATCTTTCATTATTAATAATATAGGTGTACAAACAATTGTACATCCTTTTTTATACACTTTAACAGAACATATGTTCTCAATTAGGAGGATGTTATGAATTACGTATCAACTTTAATAGAGGACACAGTGGAAGAATTGTATTTGAAAATGGGGATAGTGGACCCAGACCATTCGATTGAGGATATCGCTCAAAGGCTTGGCATTCAATTATATTATTTTCGCAAACCACCTTTTGTCTCTCGTGGGTGTATATATTTAGATCCCGCAATACCATTAGAAAAAAGAAAAGAAGTGTTTTCGCATGAATTAGCTCACATACTTTATCATTCAGGAGTACAGCTATTCATGACAGAATCATTTCGGCTATTGCAAGAGTCACAAGCCGATAACTTTGCGCTGCATTTTGCCGTCCCCACTTTTATGTTACGAGAACTAGTGTTAAGTGAAAGGAATCAAGCAATTACTTCGATTGCTTCAACATTTCATGTCACACACAACTTTGCTGCTAAGCGATTGAATCATTACGAAAAGCAAATTGAGGGATTAATTCTACGCGAAAAAATAAATAGCAAAATGGAAAATTATTATAGATAATTTTAATTAAACAAAATGTATTCATTTAATAGTCCAAAAATACAACTGTTATTTATATCATTTGAGTGAGGTGATAAACTTGGCTTCATTCCGAAAACGAGGAAAAACGTGGCAGTATACCGTTGAGATAGGCATCGATCCTGTAACGGGAAAGCGCAAACAACAAACCAGAGGTGGTTTCAAAACAAAAAAAGCTGCACAACTTGCTGCAGCTGAAATAGACAAAAAAGTAAATGAAGGCACTTTTGTTGAAGAATCTAATATAACCTTTGGCGAGTTTGTTCCAATTTGGTTTAAATACTATTCTAAATATGTAAGAGGAGAAACACTTCAAAGCAGAGAAACATCAGTCAAAAAATTGAATGAACATTTCAAGTTCGCTATGATGAGAAAAATAACTAAACCATATTACGTTGATACTTTACATGAATTGTACAATGAAGGATTGGCCGCAAATACAATTAAGTCTATTCACTCTACGGCCAGTTTAATTTTTAAATTCGCGTGTTATGAAAGAAAGGTCATTAAAACTAACCCAACGGAAAACGTGGATATGAGGTTTTTGCAGTCTGACAGTCCGATCGAAAATGGTGGTCCTTTGAAAGATGAAGAAAAATTTCTCGAAAAAGAAGATTTGGCTACCTTTCTACAAACAGCCAAGTCCAGATATCCTTACCATCCACAGGACTATATTATATTCTTAATGTTGGCATATACAGGTTTAAGACGTGGTGAATTGGCGGTGTTAAAATGGAACGATATTGATTTTGAAGATCAAACCGTGTCAATAACTAAAACTTTTAACTACGGTAACACTAAAGCAGGTAATGATGTGAAATTAGGCCCACCTAAAACACCAGAATCCGAACGAATCATTGATATAGATGAATTTGTGCTTACCCAATTGAAAAAACATCGATCTTGGCAAAACCAATTTCTAATGGAAAACAGAAAGCAATATAAGGACCAGGGATTTATTTTTATAAATACTAATAGTCATCCTGGCTATCCGATATCACCTCAGGTAATATATGAACATATGCGAACCATTTTAAAAAAAATGAAACACCCGATAAAACTAAGCCCACATTCAATGCGCCATACTCACGCTTCATTATGTATTGAAGCTGGTATACCTTTGCGGGATATTGCTGAACGTCTAGGTCATAGGGAAATAAAAACACTTGAAAAAATATATGCACATACAACTAAAGGCCAAAAGAAAAAAACAGCTAAAAAGTTTAATCAGCTGATGACAAAAGTAAGGGAAGAAACACCATTTTAGAATAAATGTAGACAAAATGTTGACAAATGACATTTTTTAATTAATTCTAGAAAACTGGAAGTGAACCGAAACACGTGATATAATAACGTTTTGTTAGGATTAATAAGGTATAAATATCGATTTACATTTATATCTTGCAAATATAAATGGTAGGTGGTATTAAAATGGAAGACAAACAGGATTACCGGGTTTTACTTTATTATAAATTCGTCCCGATCGATGACCCGGTGACATTTTCGGAGGAGCACCTGGCATTCTGTCAGGATCTTGGGCTCAAAGGACGGATTCTCGTAGCACATGAAGGACTGAATGGTACAGTTTCCGGCACAGTGGAACAGACGGAAAAATACATGGAAACCATGCACCAGGATCCGCGTTTTGCTGACATGACGTTTAAAATTGATAAACATGACCGCCATGCCTTTAAAAAAATGCATGTGCGACATCGTCCGGAAATTGTCAGCCTAAAGCTGAATGAGGATGAAGCTGTCAGCCCATTGGAAAAAACAGCCAAATTCCTCTCGCCGAAAGAATTTTATGAGGCCATGCAGGATGAAGAAACAGTGATTCTGGATGCCCGAAATGATTATGAATACGATCTCGGACACTTTCGCGGGGCGATCAAGCCTGATATTGAAACATTCCGCGAACTGCCGAACTGGATCCGTGAAAATAAAGACAAACTGAAAGATAAAAAAGTTCTAACCTACTGCACCGGTGGTATTCGCTGTGAAAAATTCACCGGATGGCTGATGGATGAAGGCATTGAAGATGTCAACCAGCTTGAAGGCGGCATAGTAACGTACGGAAAGGACCCCGAGGTGCAGGGTGAACTTTGGGACGGAAAATGTTATGTATTCGATCAGCGCATCTCGGTTCCGATTAACCAAAAAGAACATGTCGTGGTCGGAAGGGATTATTTTGACGGGAAACCATGCGAACGCTATGTCAACTGTGCAAACCCGTCATGCAACAAACAAATCATCTGTTCGGAGGAAAACGAGCATAAATATATGCGCGGCTGTACCCATGAATGCCGGGTAAGCCGGGACAACCTGTACGTCCGGGAACACAACTTATCCCAGGAAGAAATCAACCGCAGACTTGCGGTTATCGAAGAAGAAAACCGGGCAAAACAGGAAGCTTAATCATTTAGCTGGAAAAGAATCGGCAGCATTTGCCGGTTTTTTTTGTATGAAAAAATATACTGCATAAGTCCAACAACTGCTTGGTGATAAGCTAAGTTTTTCGAACGTTTAAAATACGGCCCCGCACTCTTTTCAAATATCATTTATTCATAAATACTGTATTAAAGATTTCAGTATAATCAATTACTCAATTTTTGACAATATTTGGTGAAATTGTTACGGTTTAGTCAAAAAGGGGGCACTCGTCATTAGTATTTATCAATTCTCAGCCAAAACAATCGATGGAGAAGAAAAATCACTTGCTGATTATAAGGGAAATGTCCTGATGATTGTTAATACTGCCAGTGAATGTGGATTCACTCCGCAATTTGATGGTTTGCAAAAATTATATGATACCCATAAGGATGATGGGTTCGTCATACTGGGATTCCCCTGCAACCAATTTAACAGCCAGGATCCGGGTTCGGATGACGAAATCGCCGGCTTTTGCCGGGGTAATTATGGCGTTACCTTTCCCATGTTCAGCAAAATTGATGTCAAAGGGGAGAATGCACATCCGCTGTTCACCTATTTAACAGAGCAAGCCAAAGGGATCGTAACCCGACAAATTAAATGGAACTTCACTAAATTTCTGGTCGATCGGAATGGAAATGTGCTCAAACGCTATGCACCACAAACAAAGCCTGATAATATTGAACAGGATATTGAAGCGGTGCTGCAAGAATAAGAAAGCTGTCCCACCATTTGACGGGGCAGCTATTCGTTTTCAGGGAAAATAGGCGGTGAAAATTTTCTGATCATTAAGCAAATACCTGCTCCACAAATATTTGCTCAGTACTTTTCAAGTTTACCAGTTAAAAAAGAAACAGACCACTGTGACATGATATCGCGGGTCAGTTTCGCTTGCTGTATTAATTTTTAAACCTCGTCTTTGTTCTTATCTTATTTGAATTTGTTTCCTCTGATCATCCTTATATTTCCGGTAAAAGTTAATCATTGATGGAAGCGTGTCTTTTAAGTCGGGGCAGCTGATTCCTGATCCTCGTAGGTCTGTAAGCGCTTGCGTACAATCGTATGATGAATGAATAAGAAAATAGTCCATCACTTCTTTTTCCACATGGAACCATTTGCGAATGGGCTTCAGCTCCATCATTGCTTTAATCAATGACACAGGAACCTTACCTTTAGGTGATTTTCCTAAATAGTGCTCTGCCAGCAACTTCTGTAATTTCCTCATGGTATATGGCTTCGGATCAGTTAGATGATATGTTTTTCCCTCACCAATCGGAGCGAGGCCTAAGTAACTGGTTGCTTTTAAAATGTAATCACTTGGGACGAAATTCCCTTCTGGTTCACCTTCACCAAAGTATGGGAGTACAGGGGTAAAACCTATCCTATCAAGGTAATTCAACATGAAATAGAGGCCATCAAATTTGATTGTTTCACCGGTTTTTGAATCACCTTTTACAACACCAGGACGGATAATCGTTGTTGGAACGGATTGTTTGAGAGCATCCACAAGCAGTTCAGCCTCAAATTTTGTATGTTCGTAATGATTGCGGAAAGTCTGCCCTTCAGCAAGCTCATGTTCATAAATGCGTCCTTCGCGAGTTCCAGATACGTAAGCAGTACTGAAGTAAATATAGCGCACAAGTTTTTGTAATGTTTGCACCCAATGATTGACTTGTTGTGTCCCAATGACATTAACTTTATAGGCAATATTCTTCGGAACCGCCAGATCATAAATTGCAGCCAAATGAAATACATGTGTAACTGTATCTCGTAACATACGATTCTCATCCGCGTTGATTGCCAGGTCAGGCTTAGTAATGTCACCGCCTATAACTGTGAAAATACTGGGATCGATTTCGTGTTTTCTGGCATAGTTCGTAATTTCTTCTGTGGCTTGATCCAGGAGATTGGGCAAAGCGAGCATATAGATATGATCAATCGTTTCGCGATGATCATGAACAAGCTGTTTTACCAGACTACCCGCCAGAAAACCTGGATAACCTGTCAGAAAATACGTGTCCCCCATTATTACAACTCCAATCTTTTCAAAAGTTTTAATATTATTTATTTTAACACAAGCGTGTATTGACAAACAACATTTTGTACAGTAATCTGTACAAAAAGATAGGTACAATTCTAAAGGGGTACAAAATTATGACGATTGATATTATAGGTGAGCTCAAAGATTTACTTGGTGATGACCGTGTTCACCAGGATCCTGATTTGCTTGCAAAGCGTGCAACTGACACGTGGCCGTTAAAACTGGTCCAAAAAGCTGTCGGTACAACAATGGAACAACCTTTATGCGTCGTTCAACCGAAAAGCACAAACGAAGTTGCAACGTTGCTCCAATTCTTAAATGAAAGAGCTGTTGCCGCAGTTCCATATGGGGGGTTCAGGGGTCAATGGGGCTGCCCAGCCAAGTCATGAAAGCATTATGATCGATATGGGCAGCATGTGCGATATCGTCGAACTTGATGAAGAAAATTTGACCGTTACAACAAAACCTGGCATTGTCCACCGTAACTGGAGGATTATCTTAATCAACACGGTTACATAAGCGGACATTACCCGCAATCCATTGACCTGGCACAAATCGGCGGGTTGGTCGCCACGAGAAGTTCCGGACAATTCAGCACGAAATATGGAAATATCGAAAATTTGGTTGTTGGGTTTGAAGCGGTAATGCCGTCTGGAGACATTATCCGAATCAAAAACGTTCCCCGCCGCTCTGCAGGACCTGATCTGCGCCAATTGCTTATCGGATCGGAAGGAACGATGGGGATCATTACGGAAATCACCATCAAAATTTTTCCCAAACCGGCAGACCGCTGGATGTGCGCTTATGGAATCAAGAATATGCGCGAAGGATTACACATCATCCAGACATTCATGAGGGAAGGCTGGAATCCTGCCGTTGTTCGGCTCCATGATCGCTTAGAAGCCGCCAAAAGCTATTCCAAATTTTTGAATGAGGGCGAATCGATTTTGCTTATTCTCTCGGAAGGACCTAAAATGTATGCCCAAGCGGAAGGAAAGGCGCTCGATAAGATCATTCGTGATGGCAGGGGTCGTTCACTTGGACCAGAGCCTGTCGAGTCATGGCTTGAGCATCGAAACAATACCGATGAATTACATGAATTTACCAATCAGGGAATTATCGTTGATACAATTGAGATTGCTGCTAACTGGAGTGATATTGGAACGATTTATGAACAGGTGACGGAACGGCTAAAAAAAGAAGTGCCGGAACTGTTGCTTGTGACCGGACATTCCTCTCACAGCTATCCACAGGGAACCAATCTCTATTTTATTCTTGGGGCCCATCCACCACAAGATCCTGAAGGGGTGGAGCGTGTCTACCAATCTATTTGGAAGAAAGTCATGGAGATTACCCTGGAAAACAATGGGACAATCTGTCATCATCATGGCATCGGAAAGCTGCGTGCTCCATGGATTCCTCAAGAATTGGGCAGTTCTTATACCATGTTGAAAAAATTGAAACGAAGTATGGACCCGCAAGGAATCATGAACATTGGAACACTTTTACCTGTAAACGAAGGAGAGGAAAAAGATGCGCAATCAATATATTCTTGCTATTGATGCCGGAACATCCGGTATCCGGACAATTCTTTACGACTACCATAGCCGCGAAGTTGCCTCTACCTACAGCGAGTTTACACAGATGACACCGGAACCAGGGTTATTGGAGCATGACCCGCTGGAAATCTGGCATGTCATTAAAGATCTCATGTCACAAACGTTAAAGAAGCCCGGGATTTCACCTAAAGATATTGCAGCCATCGGTGTCACCGGCCAGCGCGCTACCGTTGTTGCATGGCATAAAGCAACCGGCAGACCAGTGTACAACGCTCTCGTATGGCAGGATTTACGGACACGTGACAGATGTAAAGAGCTTAGTGATCTGATTGGCATGGAAGTAAGCACCATTTCCGCCTATACAAAATTTGAATGGTTACTCGATCATGTACCCCATACAAGAGAGAGTATTGAAAAGGGTGATGTGCTGATCGGGACACTGGATAGTTGGCTGGTTTGGGAATTTGACAGGAGGCGAAGCTTTTGTGACAGACCCTTCAAACGCTGTCACAACAATGATGTGGCTTCCTCCTATAGGCGAGTGGAGTCCGGAAGTTGCTCAGCTGATCGGAATGCCCGCCGAGAAACTTGCGACCATTGTACCTTCCAGTCACGTATATGGTACCACCTTACAGGAAGAGTTCGGTGCGGAAATTCCAGTTGCTGCCGTAGCAGGTGATCAGCAGGCGGCAATGTTCGGTCATTTATGCCGGGAGCCCGGCGCAGGAAAAGCAACGTATGGTACCTCTGTCATGGTCAATGTCAATACCGGAGACGAATGGATCTATTCAGAGAAACTTAATTCCCTGGCCTTATGGCGTCTCGATGGTCAAGATGAGTTTTGCCTGGAAGGAACGGTTATCACTGGGGGTGCATCCGTCAGCCTGGTAAAAGACCTTCATATCCTCGAGACAGTGGAAAAAAATCTTGAATTGAATGAAATCGCTTTTAATAATGGTGGTGTCTTTTTTATCCCTGCCTTGCAAGGACTTGGGACACCTTATATGGATCCGGAGACCAAGGGAGCCTTATTGGGGCTTACAAGGTCAACAACCCGCGCGCATATCACAAGGGCCGTACTGGAAGGAATCGCCTTCCGTACCCGACAAGTCGTTGAAACATTACGTGAAGTTTCACCGTTTACGGCATTGGAAACACTGCGGGTCGATGGCGGCATGGCGGCGAACGATGCTTTTCTGCAAATGCAAGCAGATATCCTTGACATTAACATTGAACGCCCAAATACAAATCAGGTCACATCGCTTGGAATTGCTTATCTCGCGGGACTGGCAGTCGGTTTTTGGACAAGTGAAGACGAAATCAAGCAGGCAAAAGTAAGGGGAAAAATCTTTACGCCAAGCGATCATGCCACTGAAATGCAGGAACGCTTCAAACAGTGGGAAAAAGCCGTGGATGCTGTTAGGGCTTTAAGTGCAACTGAATACAAAAGGAGTTGACAACATGACTCAGATCTTTAGCCCAAAAGGCCGAATACAAACACTTGAGAGAATGACAGCCCGGGAGTTTGACATGCTGATTATTGGTGGTGGCATAACAGGGGCTGGCCTGGCCAGAGATGCTGCACTAAGGGGCTTAAAAGTGGCACTTGTCGAGAAAGAAGATTTTGGGTTTGGGACATCCAGTCGCTCAGCCAAGTTAGTCCATGGCGGAGTTCGATATTTGGTAAACGGCAATGTTCATATGGTCAAAGAGTCTGCAAGGGAACGCAAAATTTTAAAAACAATCGCACCTCATTTAGTCCACGGTTCAGCCATACATGATTTAATCCGATACGGGCATGAAGATCCCATCTGGCTGGAAAACTTGAGCAAAAACACTCCCGCTATTAAGGGGGAGGTTAGGCTAGCCGTTGAAGAAGAAATGGCTCAAAGCCTGATCGATTTTATGGATCGCCGGTCAGCACGCTTCCTTTTTGGCAATGACCATTGTCTTGAGGCCGCAAAAACAGCTGCAGAAATAATGGGTCAATTTTTGGGGTGGGATGAAGCGGAAATCGAGCGTCAAATAAACGACTATGCCGATCATGTTGAACGGCATCGTATATCATAGACATAAAAAACCAACATCTTTTTAATTAGGGAATAATAAAATGAAAGTGCTGTGGATAATTGGACTACCAAGTCTGCCAAGTCCAGCTCCAGCGCCAAGCGACTGGTGGACTTCCCTCACCTCCGTACGATAAGTCAACATCGATTCGCTCCGCTCATCGTGTTTCCTTATCTCCTGCGGCAGTGGGGTAGATCGGCTAAAACCGCCAAGATGCGCGGCAACGCCACCC
Organism: Lentibacillus sp.; assembly: GCF_035301925.1. GTDB lineage: Bacteria > Bacillota > Bacilli > Bacillales > Amphibacillaceae > Lentibacillus. Next base: position 15,666 of record NZ_DATGTI010000042.1, read on the forward strand.
ACCTGCGGACGCGCAGGCGCAGTCCTATACGTCGCTAACCGGGAGTTTGCGCTTTTGTTCTTCAGCTGGTTTTTTAAAATATCGGCTGGATTTCACGTGCGATAACCTTTCGCTGCGTATCGACCACTTTTTGTGGATCGATAATTTGGGAAATAAGATCCTGCAATCCCCCGCTATCCGACCGAACGACTAAAACGGCTTCCGTATTAGCATCCAATTCCCCATTGCTATGGATCAGCGGGAGCACTTTTAACGATGATGGCGGGCGATGAAGTCCGGCTCCGGCGTCCCAGACGGTAGCATCAATCTCTCCCGCCAGCAGCTTTTGCAACGATTGTCCGTATGACATTTCAACGAACTGTACAGATTTTCCTTCACATTCTTGAAGTGTCAATCGCATATGATCGTTTGAAGAGGAATCAATACCGACCCTCATCCCATCGGTAATCTCATCTTCATCATTATTTTCAGCCATAATCAAAACGTGCCCCTCTATGTTAGAGCCTGGCCCGAATGCAAAAAGAAGGCGTAACGCTTCGTCTTGTTGAATCCCCTCCCAAGTAAGCCTTGAAATGATGATAAAATCACAACGACCGGATTTTAAAAAATGAACCCTGTTCTTTGATCCACGTAACATCGCTAGAATAAGCGGAATATCAGACTGCTGGAAGGTTTGGTTCAAGCCTGTAGCGAGGCCTTGAAAATGAGTGGAATAGGCTACCGGCATGGCTCCAATGATCGCTGTTAATTCTGCTTTTTCAAGTAAAACGGATTGGTCCAGTCTTTTGATAAAGTACCCCCGTTTCCCCAAACTTTCCACTTGCAAAGCGCCTTCATCAACCAGTAATTTTAGTGCGGATTGTATTGTTCCACGGCCTGTACTAAATTCGGCAGCAAGCTTGCCGATAGAATCCATTCGATCACCTTCACTTAATGTAAGAAGACGTCTCGCCAGATCAACGGCAATCGTACCATAACGATGGTGCAAGTTTGGCCCTCTCCCTCCCAGATGTATGTAGAACGAACGCCTCAATTCTATCGTTACTTTAGCAAAGGGAAAGAGGTATTGCAAGAGATCGAACAATTGCCCTTTCATTTGGCATTCTTAACAAGTAAAAGTGAAAAAAGTTAAGGTTAAAAATTGAAAGGCGTTCAGTTCGCGAAAACTTCTTGCTGCGTTTCAGTATATGTCAATATCGGTTGAGGATTTACCAGAATGGGTTTTCCAGGAGGTCTTTCGGGATATAACCCACTGCAATGAAGATGAATAATGCCTGCTTTCATACTATGGGAGTTATCACAAATCAGGAAAAAACTATTTAAAAATACAATAGCATGTGAAATACTTTGCGACTTCACATGCTATTGGCTTAGTCGGACTGCCCGCGTCCGATTTTTAATATGCCCGTGCCCAGTAAACCATTTCTTTCGCTTCTCTGCCGCAGCAAACACAGGAATCCGAAACTTTTTCCTGCTCAAACGGAATGCAGCGGGATGTGGCAGATGTTTCTTCCTTAATTTTTTCCTCACATTCAGTATCGCCGCACCACATAGCCTTGATGAATCCCGGCGACTCCTCCAACGCTTGCTTAAATTCATCCATATTAACGGCCGTTGAAGTCGTTTCTTCAAGATGGGTCAGCGCCTGGTCATACAGGTTCTGCTGCACCTCTTCAAGCAGCGCCGGCAGCCGCCCTTCCAGTTCGCTCAATGGTACAAATTCTTTATTACCCGTATCGCGGCGAACGAGCACCACCTGATCGTTTTCAATATCTTTCGGTCCCATCTCAATCCGGACAGGAATGCCTTTCATTTCATACTCATTAAATTTCCAGCCCGGCTTTTTATCACTGCCATCAATATCAACACGGACCAGATTCTGCAAACGGTCACGCAAATCATAAGCCTTGTCCAAAACACCCTCTTTATGCTGGGCGACCGGTACAATCATTGCCTGTGTCGGTGCAATGCGCGGCGGGATGACCAGGCCACGGTTGTCCCCATGCACCATGATCAATGCCCCCATGATACGGGTGGACATGCCCCATGATGTCTGATGGACCGGCTGCTGCTCACCGTTTTCATCCAGATAGCGAATGTCAAACGCTTCAGCAAACCCGGTTCCAAAATAGTGTGATGTGCCGGATTGTAACGCTTTGCCATCATGCATCAGACTTTCAATCGTCAATGTATATTCTGCACCGGCAAATTTTTCTTTTTCGGTCTTTTTCCCGCGCAGAACAGGAACGGCCAGGTAGTGCTCACAGATTTCAGCATAAATATCCAGCATCTGTGCTGTCTCTTTTTCCGCATCCGCTTGTGTCGCATGAGCGGTATGCCCTTCCTGCCACAGAAATTCCAATGAACGGAGGAACGGCCGTGTCGTTTTTTCCCAGCGCACCACGTTGCTCCACTGGTTATAAAGTTTCGGCAAATCGCGATAGGAATGAATATTTTTTGCATAATATTCGCCGAAAAGCACCTCAGATGTCGGGCGGACACAAATCCGCTCTTCCAGTTCTTCTTCACCACCGCGCGTTACCCAGGCCACTTCCGGTGCAAAGCCTTCAATATGATCTTTTTCTTTTTGCAGCATGCTTTCCGGAATGAACAATGGGAAATAGACGTTCGTGTGGCCTGTCTCCTTGAAACGCCGGTCTAGTTCGTCGCGGATATTTTCCCAGATCGCGAATCCATATGGCTTGATGATCATCGTTCCGCGGACATCACCATAATCGACCAGCTCAGCCTGCTTAACAACGTCTGTATACCACTGTGCAAAGTCATCTTCCATGGCGGTGATTTTTTCAACAAATTGTTTATTGTTTTTACCCAATGAAAACTCTCCTTTTCAAACGCACTTTCTATAATAAAAAAGCCTCCGTCCTAAAAAAAGGGACCGAGGTCTGGTGGTACCACCCTTGTTGACAGCCGTTCAGACGACTGCACACTTCATTTCATAACGGCCGTAAAACCGCGCTCGTCTTCCGGCAAAACACCTTTCGACGGCGAACTCAGAGGCAGGTTCCAGTTTGTGTCTTTAGAAATTTTCACCAACCATTTCCTCTCTGTTAAAGTCATACAAACTATACTAGTCCTCATCAGCGTTTCATCTATTGTATGTTTAAATATAAAACGATGTCCAATTAAAGTCAAGCCAGATCCATAAAAGGCAATGCAGATGACCGAAATCATACATTCAATCGTTTTTCATATCGGGAAAACTGAATGTCCATTGCCTTGGCGTACCCGGAAAAGGAGAATCCGGCATTCACATAAAACTGATTTAATCCTGGATTATCCGCTACACAATCCAGACGGAGCACATGGCTTCCAGCTTGACAATTTTCCTGTATCCATTCCAATAACTTTTTTCCGATTTGCTGATGACGATAGTTTTTGTCAATGGCCAGCCTATGCAGGTAAAGCGCATCATCATCCTGATTGCCCCATACACTGGCATCAAGTTCGTTTTGCTGCTGAGAAAGATTGAACGTTACGACCGGCTGATCATTGTCTGTCACCAGATAGGTTGTCCCAGCCTTAATCGCTTGTCTTACTTCCGATGTGGCTTCATCAGTTAAATAAAAATCCCACTGGTGAATACCCTTATTAATCAGCCACTCGGCCGCATCGCGCAAGATCCCGATAACCGTTTCCGCATCATTGGCTGCCGCCTTTCTGATTATGTAATCACCAAATGTATTCTTCTTGAAGAGACCAACCATTGTTCATCCCCCATTCACCGTTTTTATGGGTATTTTACACGACAGGAATTGAAAAGAAAGATGCCTTGGTACAATATCAACCGGAAAATGAATTTATCAACCGGAAAATGAATTTATCAACCGGAAAAGCCAGGGCCGGAATCGGCCTGGCTTTTCCTCAGCGTCTAGATAACTTTTGCGCCAAGTGTATCTTTAAAATGGCCAAGCGCCCAGTCATGTCCTGCTGCATTAAAGCTGGCCACTGCATCTTTATGAATAACAATGTTAAACCCTTTGTTATATGCATCAACTGCGGTGTGCAACACGCAAATATCCGTACAAACGCCGACGAGATGGAGTTCATCTATTCCGCGCTCACGCAGCTTCAGCTCCAAATCTGTACCGGCGAAAGCACTGTAGCGTGTTTTGTCAAAATAATAGACATTGTTTTTGTCCTTATTTTCCGCATAAACCGAAGCTAATGAACCATACAGCTCCTGTCCCGCTGATCCAATGATATTGTGTGGCGGGAAAAGTTCTGTTTCCGGATGCAAGGTATCCCCTTCCTCGTGCGCATCGATCGCAAATACGACATAATCCCCGGCAGCAATGAAGTCTTTCGTAATTGAAACGATCTTTTTCTCGATAGCCTGTCCCGGCTTTCCGCACGTCAATTTTCCTTCATCCGCTACAAAATCAACCGTATAATCGACATTGATTAATGCTCGCTTTACCATTCATCCCACTCCCTTTAAGTTTTTGACGGATCGCCGTCTGCCACCATCAATCAAAGTTTTTCCACTTTAATCTTATGTGCTTCACCTTTCATTCGTTGTGCGGCATGATACGTCGGACCGACCATATCAGTGTAGGTAAAACCATATTCAATCGCGGTTGTCACAAAGCTTTTAGCAAGATGAACTGCTTCCGGAACTGAATGCCCCTGCGCCATATAAGCGGTAATCGCTGCTGAATACGTACAGCCTGCTCCGCTTGTATTTTCCGTATCTATCCGTGGTGCCTCAAACGCGGTCAGCGTTTCACCATCATATAACACATCAACTGCCTCGCCTTTCAATCTGCCGCCTTTGACAAGTACATACTGCGGTCCCAGTTCGTGTAGGTCGATCGCGGCTTGCTTCATATCGTCCACTGTCGTCAACGCTCGTCCATCTAAAAGATACGACGCTTCAGGCACATTCGGCGTTATAACATCCGCCATCGGTACGAGCCTTTCCTTTAAAACATCGATGGCATCATCCGCGAGCAGCTTCGAATCAAGCTTACCAACCATGACAGGATCAACCACTTTGATTTTTACATCTGAGCTGGCAATCAATTCTGCTGCTTTTTCAATAATTTCTTCGGAAAACAACATCCCTGTTTTGAGTGCATCAATACCAACCTGTCTGGTAGCCGTGACAAATTGTGCCTCAATTGCCTCGGTTGTCTGCAGATGCACATTTTTGTCTGTTTCAGGGTGACGGGCAACAATCGCCGTCACCACACTCATGCCGTATACATCCAGCTCCTGAAATGTCTTCAGGTCCGCCTGGATTCCGGCACTCCCCCCAGCTGCTGAACCGGCAATTGTGATAGCGCGTGATGGTAGATTCATACTGTAAAACCCTTTCTGCTGTTAAAATATGATAACGATGAAGAACCAAACAATCATAACCAGTTGGATAACCACCTTGGCGACTGCCCCGCCAAGAAATCCGATTAATGATCCAATGGAAGCACGGATAGCTTCCTCGAATGTTTTTGCCTGTGTCAATTCAATAATAAGCACGGTGATAAATGGAATGACCAGAATGCCAAACGGCGGTATGATAAACGAGCCGACGATGACAGCAATGGCAGCACCGCGTTCCCCCCACTTGCTGCCGCCGTATTTTTTGACAAAATAACTGTTGGCAATGACATCCGCAACAATCAGGATAGCGGTCAATACAGCCATCGCCGTCCAGAAAAACCAGGTCAGTTCATCCGCATTGATCACAAAATGATAAAGCAGAAAACCGACCCAAAGTACTAATGGGGATGGAATAATCGGAAAAATAACGCCTGCAAAGCTTGCGATAATTAATGCAATGATAATAATCCAAACGATAATGTCCAGCATGGCCGCCTCCAATTCCGGCATACGTTCAAAAAGTCCGGTAATGACGTACAAGCAGTAGAACTAAGGTTATATACTTTTCTTTTTGAACATGCACTTCTATGACTGTTTCCGAAACATACTTGATATTTTGGTTTCTTCCTTATTGATGATACGTTTATAGTTCTCCATATGTTTCAGTATGCTCATTATCGATAATAACACAACAACCATCGTCGGCTCGATTCCAAAGAACAGAAAAGTTGTCACCAAAAATGATACATACATGAATAATACGCCAACAACCAAATAATCGGTTGCTAATGTAAATAACAGTAAAATAGCAATCCCTATGACGGCTATCTGCCAGTCAATTGCCAGCAATATACCGACTAATGAAGCAGTCCCTTTGCCGCCGCTGAATTTCATGGTGACAGGGTGATTATGCCCGACAATAATAAATAACGCATTAATATACACCAGCAGTGTTTGAGCCGGTCCGGTAATGCCCTGGCTTTCCAATATATATAAGACTAGCAGTACCGATAGTGTTGCTTTAAAAATATCAATCAGTGCAACCAGAATGCCATACTTCCAGCCTAATAATATCGTTGTATTGGATGCTCCGGAATTTTTTACCCCTGTATTCTTTATATCCATTTTCTTATACTTCCCGATAACCTGTGAACCATGAATACAACCAAACAGATAGCCGATCAGACTGACCATGAGCACGTACACTAAACATCCCCCTCCCTTCTGTTTTATCATATATTCAGAAAACGATATCTTCAAGACCAATATTTAACAATAAACTGTACACAACATTTAAATCGGTTTTATACTATACGTAGTTTTGAATTAAGATAATATGAATTGATAATAAATACGATCAAGGAGGAGGCATTTGTATGGAATTAAAAGGTATTCACCACGTATCCGCCATCACAGCCAATGCAAAAAATAATTATCATTTCCATACAGATATTTTAGGTATGTGCCTGGTTAAAAAAACGATCAACCAGAACGATCCATCCGGAATTGGCAACAGACGGGCCAGGCTTTGCAACCGATGAAGATGTCGATCGTCTCGGTGAATCACTGGCACTGCCGCCATTATTTGAAGACAGGCGCAAAGAAATTGAAGCCAATTTAAATCCGCTTGATACGACAAGGCCGCACTGAATGGTGCGGCCTTTCACTATACATATTTCATGGTTAACTCCAAATACTCATTGATTGCCAGGATAACCGGCTGGAGAGATGCATCCCAAAAAGCTTTTTCTTTAATATCCCTGCCTAAATGGTGCCAGGCCAAATCCTCAACAGTCATCCTTCCGGTATCACGCAATAACGCATCATATTTCTCCGGGAACACTTCTCCCTGCTCTTTTGCCAGCATATAAATGCCATTGCTGAACAAGTAGCCGATCGTATACGGTATATTATAGAATGCTAATTCGGTATCAAAAAGCTGTGAGACCGTCATCCAGGTAAACGGATTGTACTCATCAATCAGATCCCCATAAAGATGCTCCATTTCCCTGCCCATCAACTCAGAGATTTCACCTGCCGAAAGCGGTCCATCCTTTCTTTTTTCATACATCTTTTGCTCAAATAAAAACAATGCCGGCATCTCTGCCTGATATTTCAGTCCATTCATGATTTTCATTTCCAACAATGCTATTTTTTTCTTGTCAGATTCCGCATGTTCGATGGCTGCATCCAATACTAGGTTTTCAGCAAACGTTGACGCTGTCTCCGCAACACTCGTGCTGACTTCTTGGGCAAATGCAGGTTCATCATGCAAAATATGGTTATGATAGGCATGGCCAAGTTCGTGGGCAATCGTTACGACATCCTGATAGCTGCCATTATACGTCATAAAAATACGGCTTTCTTTCGCAACAGGCATATTGGCGCAAAAACCGCCGTGCATCTTCCCTTTCCGGTTTTCCGCCTCAATCCAGCGTTCACGAAACGCCTTCTCGGCAAAATCACCAAGTTTTTCACTGAAATTATGAAACTGTGTGATAATCTTTTCGGCTGCTTCACGATAGGGCAGTTCATTTTCAGAGGTAAAGCTTGGTACGCTTGTGTCATACCAGCTTAATTTTTTCAGTCCCATCAGCTCAGCTTTTCGGCTAAAAAAGGACTGCGCGATGCTCATGTTTTCTTTAATGGCTGATACCATTGTCTGTACTGTCTCTTCCTGTATCCGGTTTGCTTCCATGGCTTCTTTTAAAAGCCGCCAACCGCGCTGTCTGTATAGATCAAGCCTGAAGCCGCTGATACGGTTTAAAATGGCCGCAAAAGCGTCAGCGTGTTTTTCAGAAACGTTTACAACACTGCTGGCAGTCTTCCTTCGAGTCGAGCGGTTATAAGAGAACAGGTAGCTCATGGCCTGCCCGACTGATAATTCTTCTGTTTTCCCATCCTGCTCAATTGGAATGCGCAAATCACCCATCATCTGTTCATAATAATCTGCCCAGCCGTTAAAGCCATTTACCGAAAGTGTGCCGATCATCTTTTCCATTTCAATCGGCAGTTTGTCATCCATCGCTTGTTTACGTTCCTGCAGGTAAAATTGATATGCTTTCACATCGTCGTGCTCCAGCAGTTCACGCCACCCGTCTTCTGGCATTTGTCCGATGATACGGTCGATATCCAGCTTCAAGTCCTCAAAACCGGTTTTTAAGAAATCACTTTCTTCGGACAGATGAGCCACATCCGGATCATTCACATTGACAGCATACAGACACACTATGTATTCATCAAGTTCAAATGATTCAATCAGGAACGTCTGCACCTCTTCGAATAATGCTGCCAAGCTATCAGTATCTGCCGGATCGGCCATAGCTGTTTTATCATGCAATACGCTCAAGTCATGCTTTAACTTGGTGATTAATCCAGTCAGTTCACTTGAGTCTTTCCCGCCCGGATAAAGTGAATCAAGATCCCAGGTTTCATCAAACACTTTCTCCATCAAAATCCCCCCATAATCTGTAATTGATAGCATTATACGACTATTTTTTTGTTACCGCATCCGCCCCGGGACTGACCCCGACGAATATTTCAATGTTTTTCCGAACTGGCCGATATGTGACCTATTTCCTGGTTTCGAACATATATTATGCTATTCATTCTCACCAGTCTAGCGGAATTAAATTTTTATTTGAATTTTCTGTCATAAAGGCGAATTTTAAGCATATACAAGAAATACAAGTTATTTTAAAGCATCTAATAGTATATTTCAATTCAATAGAAATAATTTAAAATTTCAAGGTTTTATTCCAAATTATCAAAAAATACAAGATTTGAACAGATCCATAAATCCTTATACTATTATAGTATGACTGTTTCCAAGAGGTTTCCCCACTTACCTGCTGTTCAATAACTAGTAAAAAAGTAATGCGTATTTGCAATTTTACTGGGACATTGAACACGAATACTCAGGCCTTATCTTCACTTAAGGCAGACAATTTTATAAAGAGAATCAAAAAGTGAGCGGGCTAATCGTCATGACTGCTGGACGTTAACCCGATTTCACTTAAAAAATTATGGGAGGTCATTTAGGAGATGAAAAAACTATTAGTTACTTCAATTTTCGGTATCTTCTTACTTGTACTGGCCGCATGCGGCGGAGGCGGTTCTGATGATGCAAGCGGCAGTGACAACGGAGATAGCGGAAATGAAGGTGAATCAGGCGGTGATTCAACACTCGCTGAAATTCAGGAATCAGGAACAGTTACAGTGGGATTTGCAAATGAGGAACCATATGGTTATCAAGGAGAGGATGGGGAACTAAAAGGTGCTGCAATTGATATAGCCACCGCAGTATTTGCCGAGCTGGGAGTGGATAATGTTGAGGGGCATTTATCAGATTACAGCCAATTAATCCCTGGTTTGAATGCAGGCAAATTTGACGTTATTACATCAGGTATGGCGATCAACCCTGACCGTTGTGAAAATGTTGACTTTGGTGAACCTGAAATGCTTTATGGCGAAGGACTCATCGTTCAGAAAGGCAACCCGATGGACCTGCACAGCTATACGGATATAGCCGAATCAGGTGCCACAGTATCCATCATGTCCGGAGCAACTGAAATCGGCTATGTACAGGAAATGGGTGTGTCTGAAGACCAGATACAGGAAGCTTCCGATATCCCTGGAACGTTCTCGGCTGTTGAATCAGGCCGTGCCGATGCAACAACCGGTACCGAGATGACCGTTAAAATGGCATTGGAGTCTGCCGGTAACGATAAGCTTGAATTTGTGGATGATTTTGAACAGCCGGATATCGAAGGCATTCCAAGCTATGGTGCTGCCGCTTTCCATCCGGATAATGATGAACTGCGTGAAGCGTACAATGAAGAACTGCAAAAGCTGATTGATGATGGAACGGTAGCCGAACTACTGGAGAAAAACGGCTTCCATCCTGAAAACAACGCACCACCAGAAGACGTTACAACTGAAGAAGTCTGCAGTGGTGAAAAATATTAATCTTACAGTGTAATATAAATATCCCTGCAATGACTCCATAGGGTCCGGCTCCCTCACCCAGGGGGTCTGACCCTATTATTTTATGGCATATCATATGAAACCAAAAGTCCGTGTTCAAAAAGGAGGATAAAAAGACCGAGAAGTTCAAAGCGGCATAGTTTGGAGCAGCGGGCTTCCACAGGGTGTGGCGAGTTCTGCGTTGGCGATTGTCGTGGACGGTTTTAGCATAAGGTCCTCTGATCGGTGTGTTATTTTTACCGGACTTTTTAAACAACTTCTAAAAGGAGTGATTATTATTAACACCATTGCTGAGAACATTTCTGAGATATTTCCTGTCCTGATGCAAGGTGTGGGAATAACAATTCAAGTATTGATTGGTTCTATTATTCTCGGATATTTAATGGCATTTATTGCTGGCTTCTGTCGTTTATCTAAAAATCCGATCATTAAATACTTAACCACATTTTATGTTGAAATTTTCCGCGGAACATCATTGATCGTACAGCTATTCTGGCTGTTCTATGCATTGCCGATATTATTTGGAATCGATTTGGGAAGTGATTATCTCGCAGGTGTACTTGCGATTGCTCTGAACTATGGTGCCTATATGTCCGAAATTGTACGTGGCTCAATTTTGGCCGTTGCAAAGGGGCAGACGGAAGCTGCGACAGCACTCAATATGTCGCGTTTCCAGCGTATGCGTCTGGTCATTTTTCCTCAGGCCGTCCGCATGATGCTCCCGGAATTCGGCAACTACCTCATTCAAATGCTCAAGGCGACATCTCTTGTTTCACTGATTGGTATGACCGATATTTTATACTATGGTGATATTTTACGGAGCAGCAATCTGTCACAAGCACCAACTGTCTATTTCTTAGTGCTTGTATTCTATTTCATTATGGCCCTGCCGTTAATATGGCTGACCAGAAAAATGGAAGATGCGTCGAAGAAAGGGGTGGCTAGCTAATGAATGGCAGCAACTGGCAATGGGATACATTCTTTGATGCTTTCCCGATTGTACTCGAAGGACTTGGAATTACATTAGGACTAACGATTGCCACTTATTTATTCTCACTCATATTTGGCTTTGTCTGGACATTCCTGAACAGCATTCGAATTAAACCTTTAGCATGGCTGTTCAGATGGATCATGGAATTTATACGGTCAACACCACCCCTGGTTCAGCTATTTTTCATTTTCTATGCATGGCCAATGGTGCCGGTTGTCGGTTTTGCCCTCGATCCGTTCACGAGTGCTATTCTTGGCCTGGGGATTCATTTCAGCACGTATATCGGTGAAGTGTATCGCTCAGGTATTGAAGCAGTGGACAAAGGCCAGTGGGAAGCAGCCAGGGCGCTTAACTTTTCAACAGGACGTAAATGGACCAAAATCATATTACCGCAAGCCATCCCGCCAACTATACCGATGCTTGGGAATTATTTGATTATTATGTTCAAAGAAATTCCATTGGCATCAACGATTGGGGTTGCAGGGATATTGAATCTGGCAAACGCTTATGGGGCAGCAAACTTCAGGTATCTTGAGCCTTTAACCATTGTGGCCATTCTGTTCCTTGTTTTAAGTTATCCGTCAGCTATATTGATCAATAAACTGGAGCGTAAAATGAACCGACGCTTTGATAAAAAAGAACCGACCGGCAGTAAACCAATGAAAGAAGAAGAAAAGGAAGGAGCTGTATCATAATGACTGAAGCAATTGTAAGTTATAAAGATGTTCATAAATCGTTTGGTGATACAGAAGTTTTGACAGGGATTAACCTGGATATCAAACCGGCTGAAAAAGTAGCCGTTATCGGGCCAAGCGGATCCGGGAAAACAACGATCATCCGCATGCTGATGACACTGGAAGAACCAACATCCGGCGATATCATTGTTGACGGCAAGAATTTATGGCATATGGAGAAAAATGGCGAGCTTGTACCTGCCAATGAAAAACATTTGAGACAAGTACGCGGCGATATCGGAATGGTTTTTCAGCATTTTAACCTGTTCCCGCATATGACCATTCTCGAGAATTGTATGGCAGCACCGGTGCATGTGCAAAAAGTTGATAAGAAAGAGGCAAAACAGCGTTCCATTGAAATGCTCGAAAAAGTGGGACTTGGTGATAAGCTTGATCATTATCCAAGTCAGCTGTCAGGCGGTCAAAAACAGCGTGTGGCAATGGCCCGCGCACTCGTCATGCGTCCGAAAGTCATGTTATTTGACGAGGTCACATCCGCACTTGACCCTGAACTGGTCGGGGAAGTATTAGAGGTTATCCGTGACATCGCCAAAGAAGGCGAAATGGCAATGGTCCTGGTTACCCACGAAATGGAATTTGCCCGTGACATTGCTGATCGCGTTTTATTTCTTGATAATGGTGTGATTGCCGAGCAAGGACCGCCGGCAGATGTACTGGAAAATTCCACTAACGAACGGCTGCAAAGCTTCCTGCACCGTTTCAGATCCTAGATATTATAAAAATGCTGACCCGATTGCTAGCGGGTCAGTATTTTTACGTCTAGTCTGTTTTAAAGCGTCAAACTTAATTCAGCGGCGCGCTATTCCTCCGCAAAGATAAAAAGTAAAAGCTAAATACGCCACGTCCACGAAAAAAAACATTTCTTCGTGTGATGCGTCGCTTTCCTTGTCCTATTACAACGCTTTGTGACCCGCATCATGCAGGCCAAAAATACTTATTCTACCGGGTCCTCTCCGATAATTTTTACTTCACGTTCGAGGCTCACACCGAATTTTGCTTTCACCGTATCCTGGACAAAATGGATCAGATTAATGTATTCCGTTGCTGATGCACCATCCAGGTTGATGATAAAGCCAGCATGTTTCAATGACACCTGTGCTCCACCGATCTGTTTTCCCTGCAGCTTACTGTCCTGAATCAATTTTCCTGCAAAGTAACCCGGCGGACGCTTAAACACACTTCCACATGACGGATATTCAAGCGGCTGTTTGGATTCACGTTTGAATGTCAAATCATCCATTACGGCTTTGATATCCTCATATGTGCCCGGTTTCATCGAAAATCTTGCTTCCAGCACAATATACCCTTTATCCGGTATGTTGCTGGAACGGTATTCCAAATCAAGGTCATCAGCGGCTAAATGAAGCAGATTCCCTTTCGTATCCACAACAATCGCGCTCTCCAGAACATCTTTGATTTCACCGCCGTATGCACCGGCATTCATAAATAGTGCACCGCCGACCGATCCCGGAATGCCGCATGCGAATTCAAGTCCAGTTAATGAATGAGACAAAGCTTTCTGTGAAACATCAATGATTCTGGCGCCGCTTTGTGCGACAAGCTTTGTACCATCGATATTTATATCTGCCAAGCGGCCTAAATTCAAAACAATACCGCGGATTCCGCCGTCCTTTACAATCAAATTAGAACCATTACCAAGCAGCGTGAAGGGTATGTTTTCTTTTATGGAAAGTTTAACAATCGCCTGTACTTGTTCGTATGTTTCAGGGGTTACATAGAAATCAGCTTTTCCACCCAGGCGTGTGTACGTATGTTTATACAAATATTCGTCCTTCATCACATTTTCCGGTGATGTTATGTTCTTCAGCTGCTCAAACGTATGGTGGTCATTTATCACAAACATCAATCCTTTGTAGTTCTCTATCTTTTATCCCGCATGTAACGGTCAGTAACCCGCCAGAATATGGCGGTTAACTCACCCTCAATGCCCGATTCGGTTCGGGCCTGCAGGAAGAAAGTCACAAAGGCGTTGCAACACGACGTTGCGATATTAGCCTTTGCTCCCTTCTTCAGTGGAGAAAATGCACTCCACTGAATGCAGTTTCACTTGACATAATTAAGAAAGGAATAAACCATTTTATCAACTCGGGGGTCTTCATGCAATGCACTATGTCCCAGTGTATCATCTTGAATCATTTCATAGGTTAATTGGTCTTCAGACACAATATGTTTGATGAACCCGACACTTTCTGGTACTGCAATGGGATCACCTGTACTTCCAATACTTAAAACTTCCAATTGTTCCGGTATAACATCTTTATTCAAACGAAGCTTTTTTAGTGCGTACGAATCAGGTTTCAGATTTTCCGCAGCCGGATCATGATGGATGCGAAAATAGCCTTTACTGTATATGCCGGCAAACGGACTGCCGATTGCGATCAGTTTATCGACCGTTGGGTATACTTCTTCATCCTGATATGTTTCAATATAATTCATCGAGACAAGACCGCCCATTGAATGGCCGACTAAATTAACTGTTTCGATCTGGAATGTTTCCTTCATATGTGCCAGCAGTTTTGCCAGCCATGCAGAAGTATCGTGAAAGCTGGCCCGATTATTTTCGAAAATAACTTGAACAAATACAGGTCCATTGACTTTTCCGCTGTCCCGTTTATATACATTCACATCCAGATTGCCTGCCGGTGACACCCTGTAAACCAAGGATGTCTGTCCCCAGCCATACTGATGCTCAAATCGTTGCAGCATATTCTTAAACGAATTTTGTGTTCCTTTATAACCATGCACAAACACTGTTGAACTTTTAACATGTCCCTCTGACATTGTCCTGTCAGGTGCATAGAGCCAATTCAGGATCCAGATTGCTAAAGTGAACAACAGGATAGTCCCGATAACATGTTTCTTCTGCATAAACCTAACCCTTCTGAATAGATTCATCGTGCCGCAATGTTTTTTGTTTTAAAATAAACCACGTAAAATAGGCACCGATGCCAGCAAGCAGTATTTTGATGATCAGCAGTGGTACGATAAACAGAATCGTATAACTCATCGCCAGCCATAATACCGAAACACCTATCACTTTTGCCTTTAGGGGTATCCCCTTTCCATCCCGGTAATTTTGAATATAGGATCCAAAGTATTTATTCGTAATCAGCCAATGATATAGTTTTTCCGAACTTCTGACATAGCATGCTGCTGCCAGCAATAGCAAAGGTGTTGTCGGCAAAAGCGGCAAAATGATTCCCAGCACCCCGAGTCCCAATGAGATTGATCCGGCTATAATCAGCAATAATTTTTTTACCCGTTTCATATTTAACACCAGCTGCAAAAATTGAATTAGTGAACAACCATGCCTCTATTTATTATAGCACTAAGCCGTCTTCTATGCCTCATTGTCTATGGAATTTATATGACATTTTAATGCTAAATCGCTTCCATGATCACAAAATCCATTTTCACTGTTGACTTTTTCTTCAGTTCTGTCTAAAATATTAAATAACTTTAATTAGATAAAGTAATAAAGTAATAAAGCATGATTTGAATGGAGTTTTTTGACATGCGGCCCTATATAACCAGCGGCGAACACAACCTGAGTCAAACGGATTATCAGCTTCAAAATCGTATGCTGACAACCATTAAAAATCGTTTCCATACCTATGGTTTTCAGGAATCAGGAACAAGCGTATTCCAGGACTACGACATGTATTCATCCGTGATCGGGACAGTCCAAAAACATGACATGATTAAAACAATCAATCCTTCAGGTGATGTCCTCGTACTGAGACCTGATGCGACGATTCCGATTGCACGACAAATGGCAACCGAAAAAACAACATACCACAGACTGTTTTACGTGCAGGATATTTTCCGACAGCCCAAAAATCAAAGTCATCATAAAGCATTCACCCAGGCAGGCGTTGAATGCTTTGGTGATGATACACCGGAAAATGACGCAGAGATGATTGCGCTCGCCGTTCATATATTAAACGATTTACGGTTTGATCAATTTAAAATCGAGATCGGTCATGCCGGTTTTTTTAAAGATTTAATAGACGGATTGCCGATTTCACCGGAAGAATTGGAAAAGCTGCAGGAACTGATCCAATCGAAAAACCTGATCGAGATTGGGCCATTTCTGGATAGTCTTTCTGTGGGAGAAACGATTGTCGAGGCCATCCAAGCGATACCATTGTTATATGGCGATCCGGAACGTGTTATGGAAAAAGCGTCGGAGATTACACTGAATGACAACATGAAACAGACAATTGACTATATGAAAGCGGTTTATGACCTTTTTAAGGCGTATGACGTTGAAGATTGCGTTGTTTTTGATCTCGGTCTGATTAATCACATGGCCTATTATTCCGGCGTTATTTTCCAGGGGTATATAACCGGCTACAGCAAACCTGTTTTGATGGGCGGCAGATATAATGATCTAACTGAACAATTCGGTGCTGACATGCCGGCGATTGGATTTGGCTGTATTATCGATTATTTGCTGGAAGCCAGGAAAGCGGACGAACAGGAAACAGAGATGGAGAACACGGTTGACGTTGGCATTTATTACGATCAAAACACAATCAATGCTGCCCTGCCGGCCGCAACCCAACTACGGAATGCAGGCTATCAGGTGCTGACGCAGAGCCATGATAATGGCAGCATACCGAGCAGATACACCGTTCACTTCACCAAAGAAGCGTCATTACTTATCCATCAGACGAAGCAACGGACATTTCAAAGCATCAGTGAACTGGAACACCTGCTGCAAATAGAAATGAGGGATAACTGAGTGAGCACGATGACATTGGCACTTGCAAAAGGACGAACAGCTGAAGATTCCATCAAGCTATTGGAAAAAGCAGGCATTCATTTCGATGATTTCAGCGAAAATTCCAGAAAACTGGTTTTTTATGATACTGAAAGCCTAATTAAACTCATATTCGTCAAAGCCGTTGATGTCCCGACATATGTGGAAAACGGGGCTGCAGATTTGGGGATCGTCGGTAAAGACAACATTATGGAATCCCAGGCGGACATTTATGAAATCCTTGATTTGAAACTGGGCCAATGCAAATTTGCCGTTGCCGGTTTTAATAACGGACAGTCGCCGACAAAGAATGTGCTAACGGTCGCATCCAAATATCCGACCGTTGCGAAAAGCCACTTTCATAAAAAAGGCGTCCCCATCGAAACGATCAAGTTAAATGGTTCCGTGGAACTTGCACCCATCATAGGCCTGGCTGATGTGATTGTGGACATTGTGGAAACAGGCAATACGATCCGGGAAAACGGGCTGACAATCCTTGAAGAGATCGAGTCAGTCAGCACCAGGTTAATCGTCAACAAAGCAAGCTTTACGACCAAGTCTGAGAGCGTGCATGCTTTTATCAATACTTTACAAATTGGTTTGGAGTGACGCAAAATGAAGCTTATTAAAGCCAGGGATTTTTTACAGAACCTGCAAATCCAAACAGAACAAACCGATAACAGCCAATTGGATGCATCCGTATTGGACATTATTTCTGAGGTGAAAAAAGCCGGGGACAAAGCACTATTGGACCTGACTGAGAAATTTGATGGTGTCAGGCTTGGTACGATGGCTGTTTCAGAAGCGGAATTTTTGGAGGCGGAAAAAAGGGTGAGCGATGAATTTAAACGAGCGATCCGAAAAGCCCGGGAAAATATCACCGCGTTTCACTCCAATCAGAAGGAACAGTCCTGGTTCATGAATCAGACAGGGGGCATAACACTTGGTCAGAAAGTAACCCCGATTGAACGGATCGGCGTTTACATTCCCGGCGGAAAAGCTTCCTACCCATCTTCCGTCCTGATGAATGTCATCCCTGCCCAGCTGGCGGGTGTTAAAGAAATTGTCATCACAACACCACCAAATGCTGACGGAAAAATCAGCCCATATGTCCTGACAGCAGCAAAAGAAGCTGGCGTTCAAGCCATTTATAAAGTCGGTGGTGCTCAGGCGATTGCAGCACTGGCTTATGGCACCGAAACAATTGACAGGGTCTTTAAAATTGTCGGTCCCGGCAATGCCTATGTGGCCCGTGCAAAGAAATGGGTGTTCGGTGATGTTGACATTGATATGATTGCCGGACCAAGTGAAATTTGCATCATTGCTGACGAGACGGCACAACCCCGTTATGTGGCGGCAGATCTTTTGTCCCAGGCGGAACACGATGAACAGGCACGCCCGTTACTCATCACCACCAGCGGCCATGTCGCGGATAGTGTTAAGGAGGAACTAACCAGGCAAACAGAACAGCTCGAACGGAAAGTTATAGCGGGCCAGTCATTGGCGCAAAACGGCCGCATCATAATGGTAGAAACACTTACTGAAGCGTTTGATGTTGCCAACAGGATTGCACCGGAGCACTTGCAGCTGATGATCCGCCAACCGTTTGAAAACTTCTCGAAGGTTACTAACGCTGGTGCGATTTTTCTGGGTGATGACTCACCTGAACCGTTGGGTGATTATGTGGCCGGACCGAATCATACATTGCCGACCAGCGGCACAGCAGCTTTTTCCTCGCCGCTTGGTGTGTACGATTTTGTCAAAAAATCAAGTGTTATTCACTATCCCAAAGCGGCCCTTAACCAGGTCTACGCGGAGATCATCTCCCTTGCCAACGCGGAAGGACTCACAGCACATGCCAAATCAATTCAAATCAGAAAGGATGAGGGCGATGCGTAAAGCCACGATCAATCGGAATACAACCGAAACAGCGATATCAGCCAATTGGAACCTGGACGGCAATGGCACTTCAGACATCGAAACCGGTATCGGCTTTTTCGATCATATGCTGACACTGATGAGCAAACACGGGCTTTTTGACCTGACGATAGACTGTAATGGCGATTTGGATGTTGACCAGCATCACTCAGTGGAGGATACAGGGATTGTTCTAGGGCAGGCATTCAAGGAGGCGCTTGGTGATAAAGCAGGCATCACCCGCTATGCCACGGCGACAATACCGATGGATGAAGCACTGTCGTTTGTTTCAGTCGATATCAGCGGCCGTCCGTATCTCGTCTATCACGTCTCCGGGCTAAAAGATAAAGTCGGTTCGTTTGATACAGAGCTAGTTGAAGAGTTTTTCCGCGCCTTTGTCAATCATGCCGGCATCACCCTGCACATCAATTTGGTAT
>NZ_DATGTI010000043.1:0-11165 GCF_035301925.1 Lentibacillus sp.
AATAATCTTTTCAACAGAACCACCAGCTGTTTTGGACAATGACTTCAGCTCATCAAGTGATGATTCAAAACGTCTGTCATGAACTCCGGGCATTTTTACAGCGATTATTAAAATCTTTTCCGGCATGTCAAAACCTCTTCCTGTAACCATTCTTACGATATTGCTTACCCGTCATTATCATAGCAAAGAACACATCATTCGACAATTATAGCGGAACAAGGGTTCAGGCTTTGTGCCCCCTTTTTTCAGAAATGGATTACACATATTATTCACTCACGATCAAGTGACAAATCCTCACCTGTCAAATAAATCAAATCATCCATCGAAAAGGCTTCTTGTGTTAATAATCTTGTGGCATGAAGTCTGATTGCCTGCTCAATTACGTTGCGAATATAACGTGCATTCGCAAAATTGTACTGTGTATGGCGTTTTTGATGATTTAAATGCGTTCGTAATTTCCATTCTGCTTCTTTCGTTAATTCATATTCTCGACTCTGGACCATTTGTTTCGCAATTTTTATGAGCTGCTCAGTATCATAATCCTGAAAATCCAATATGAATGGGAATCTTGATTTCAAACCGGGATTGAGCGTCAGGAAACGATCCATTTCATATGGATACCCAGCTAATATTAATACAAAGTCATTATGATAATCTTCCATGTGTTTGACCAATGTATCAATTGCCTCTTTGCCAAAATCCTTTTCCCCGCCGCGCGCTAATGAGTAAGCTTCGTCAATGAATAAAATCCCGCCCATCGCTTTTTGGATGACAGCCCGCGTCTTTTGTGCTGTCTGGCCAATATACTCACCGACCAGATCCGCCCGTTCTGCCTCAATAAAATGACCCTTAGACAGCAGGTTCATCTCAAAATACATTTTGGCAAGCTTTCTAGCTACTGTTGTTTTACCTGTACCGGGATTGCCTTTAAATAACATATGGAGCACTTGTTTTGAACCGGTCAGCCCTATCTCCCTGCGTTTTTCATTAATGATAATGGTGGCGTATATTTCTTTTATCGTCCGCTTCAATCGTTTCATGCCAATAAATGAAGAAAATTCAGCATCAATATGTGAAAAGGTGTCATTTGCTGTTAAATGTTGTTTACCTTCATCGCGGGAGACATGATGTTTATCCTGCAGTATAATATTGATTTTTCCATTTTTGTTTCGAAGTTTCTGTGTATCCACATGATCACTCCTTCATCACGATAGTATACGTGATGTAGGAGTGTGTTGTGACAAACGCCCATATAAAACGGACGCCTGAAAGCGTCCGTTTTATTATTCCTTCTCTAATGACACATTTTTTACAGGGGCAAATGTGGAAATGGCGTGTTTGAATATTAGCTGCTGTTTTCCATCGGTTTCCAATAATACCGTAAAATTGTCAAATGCTTTAACAATCCCCCGCAATTGAAAACCATTAGTCAGAAATAATGTGACCGAAACATGATCCTTTCTGAGTTTATTTAAGTACTGATCCTGAATGTTCACCGACTGTGCCATTCTATTTCCTCCTCTTTTCTATCTGTATTTAAATACTTCTATATATGTTGCAACTTTCCTGCTAGGTCATTTAAAATATTTCTTACGATTTCTTCACTTGACTCCGGTGTCATCGTATACCAATTCACATTCATTTTATTTTTAAACCAGGTGTATTGCCGTTTGGCGTAACGCCTCGAATTTCGCTTCAGTAAATGAACGGCATCATCAAATGTGCGTTCACCTTTAAAATAAGGGATAAATTCTTTATATCCGATGCCGCGCATCGCTTGATGATCTTCATAACCTTGATCATAAAGCGTTTTGACTTCTTGCAACAGTCCCTGTGCGAGCATCTGGTCAACGCGGTCATTAATACGTTCGTATAAACGTTTCCGATCCATTTCCAATCCTACAAAAATAGGATGATAGGGCGAATCCGCTGACTGTTTTCTTTGATATTCAGACATCGTTGTTCCGGTTGTTTCATAGATTTCCAATGCACGGATGAGACGTCTGTGGTTGTTTGGATGAATTTTTGCAGCCTGATCCGGATCTATCTCTTTCAGGCGTTTGTACATAATGCCGGATCCTTGATCGTTAAGCTCTTTTTCCAGCCGTTTGGTCACCTGTTCGTTCCTTCTCTGATCGGAAAAATGATAATCATATAAAGCTGCCTGAATATAAAGGCCGCTTCCACCGGCAATGATCGGCAGTTTCCCATGTGAATCTATTTCTGTAATATAATGCTGGACGTAATTTTGATAATCTGCTACCGAAAAGGGTTCGTCGGGATTTTTAATGTCAATCATATAATGGGGAATCCCCTGTTTCTCTTCTTCTGTAATCTTGGCAGTTCCAATATCCAATCCTTTATAGACTTGCATGGAATCCCCACTGATGACTTCGCCGCCAAAACATCTGGCTATTTCAATGCTCAGCTGCGTTTTCCCTACAGCCGTTGGTCCTACAATTGCTATGACTTTCGTTTTCATCAGCATTCCCCTAAATATCTTTATTCATACGCACGATATGCATGCAGCATCCAGACATATTTTTCTAATTTGCCTTGAAGTGTGACAAGCAAGTCAACTGTCGGCTCGTCGTTCCTTTCGCCTGCATATGGAATCCCTTCTTCTCTTATTTCTTTGATCATCTGTTGGTAGTCCTCAATCAATCGTGCTGTTATTTCATCTTCTTTATCATCAGCTGCTGCTTCTTCCAGTGTTGCTTCCTTTATGTATTTAATCATCGTCGCCAAAGGTTTACCGTCAATCATTAACACCCTTTCAGCAATTTCATCAGCGTCTGCTGCAAACGTTGTGTACATGTCTTCAAATACGTCGTGCAGCTGAAAGAATTGTTTTCCCTGGATAAACCAGTGATAACGATGAAGTTTAACATACATGACAAAATAATTGGATAGTAACTGATTTAAAAAATTGATCAGTTTTTGATTGTCCACAGGCAGCACCCCCGTAATCTCTTTATTTTAGTTTTTACGAGGTGTGCACGATTTATACATTTACATGACCCGTTTAAACATTTTTTCCAGCTCATAAGAAGAAAAGTGAATGATAACCGGTCTTCCGTGCGGGCATGTGAATGGATCGATCGTTGCTCGCAAATCTTCCAGCAGTCTGAACATATCATCCTGATTTAAATGATGGTTCGCTTTTATGGACCGCTTGCATGACATCAGAGCGGCGGCATCTTCTCTAATGGCTTGTACATCAACTTTCTCATCCTGCATAATCTGATTGATCATCTCACGGATAACCTCTTCTTCAAAGCCTTTCGGAAACCAGTTGGGATGGGATCGAATGATATAAGTCTGATTACCGAACGGCTCAAAAAACAAGCCAACATTGTTAAGATCTTCCATATGATGATCGATAAAAATGGATTCCTGTTTGGAGAATTCAAATGTTAAAGGAATCAGTAGTTCCTGCACTTCATTTGTCGTTTGCCCTAATTTTCTCCTGAATCGTTCAAACTTGATCCGTTCCTGGGCAGCGTGCTGATCAATCATATAAAAGCCGTTTTCGTTTTGAGCCAGAATGTAGGTCCCGTGAAGCTGGCCAATTGGATACATGACCGGCACCCGCTGTTCTTTGCCAGACTCCTCCCTCAGTGTATAAGAATCGCTGGCTGGTGTAGCAACCGGATCAGGATATGGTTTATCAGCCATCGGATTTAACGGATGACTTTCCGGTTGGTATTCCTGTTTGTCCTGACCAATCATTTGCCTGCTTCTAATTTCCGGTGTATCTTCATTTACTTGCTGTTCATCCGTCCATGACGTTGATTGCTGTTTTGGTTCATCAAATGTCATGGCGTTCTGAACTGTTTGCTTTGTCTGTGCAGGCTGTCTCTGTTCCATATCCGGTATGAGTGACGTTTTACGGAATGCTTCTCGAATTGTTTCTTCAATTGCTGCAAAAAGTTCCTTATCTTTACTGAAACGAACTTCAAGTTTGGTTGGATGGACATTCACATCAACCAAAATCGGATCCATTTCGATAGACAGCACAACAATTGGAGATCGCCCTACCGGAAGCAGTGTACGATAACCGTTGATAATAGCCTGTGAGAGTTGCATACTTTTTATATATCTGCCGTTAATTATCGTTGACATATAGTTTCGGGAAGCTCTCGTCACTTCAGGTTTTGCAATATATCCTTCTATCGAAAAATCGAGTGTTTCGTGTTTAACCGGCAGCATCTTCCTGGCCACACTCATACCATAAACCTGACTGATGACCTGGAGAAGATCACCGCTTCCTGCCGTGCTGAATAGTGACTTTCCATTGTGTGTCACTTCAAAACGAATGTTTGGGTGTGACAATGCCAGACGGTTTAACAGATCCGTGATGTGTCCAAGCTCGGTATGAATGGTTTTCATATACTTCAAGCGAGCGGGTGTGTTGAAAAATAAATCCTCAACAACAATTTCCGTTCCTTTGCGCGCATCACTCTTTTTCCTGTCTGTAATCACGCCGCCTTCAATTGATAATAACGTACCGGCACTCACGCCCTGGGATGTTTTCACCGTTAATCTGCTGACTGCTGCAATACTGGCCAGTGCTTCCCCCCGAAAACCCAAGGTATTGACGCGGAATAAATCCGTTTCATCCGTTATCTTACTTGTTGCATGACGCAAAAAAGCTTTCTCAGCATCATCTTCAGGCATGCCATTTCCATTATCGGTCACTTTTATTTTTTGCAGACCAGCTTCCTCCACTTCCACTTTGATCCAGGAACTGTCAGCGTCAATACTGTTTTCAATTAATTCTTTCACAACAGAAGCAGGACGTTCCACTACTTCCCCGGCAGCTATTTTATTCGCAAGTGCATCCGGCATTTGAAAAATTCCCATGGAAACAGTCCTTTCGTTTTATTCTTTTGCTTGTTTTTGCAGACGGTATAATTCATTCATGGCATCCAGTGGTGTCATCTCAAATAGGTTAATAGTTTTTAAATCATCGATCACATTGGCAGCTTTTTGACTGACCGGATTCTTCTTCTGTTTAACTTGTTCTTCTTCTGCAAAAAAGGATAATTGTCCACTGACACTTGTAACTGGTTCATTGTCATGTTCCAATTGCTTCAAAATGATGTTAGCGCGGTCGATCAGCGTTGAAGGCAAATCAGCTAATTTCGCAACATGAATGCCATAGCTTTGATCAGCTGCTCCTTCTTTTACCTGATGAAGAAAGACAACATTCCCTTCATATTCTTCTGCCCGTACATGAATATTTTTCAGCCTGTCGAGACTTTCTTCAAGTGCGGTTAGTTCATGATAATGGGTCGAAAATACCGTTTTGGCATGAATATGATCATGAATATACTCAACAATTGCCTGGGCTAGAGCCATCCCGTCATACGTGCTTGTGCCCCGGCCAATTTCATCCAACAAAATTAAACTGTTTTCCGTGGCATTGGCAATGGCATGTTTGGCTTCGAGCATTTCAACCATAAATGTACTCTGCCCTGACACGAGGTCATCTGCTGCTCCAATTCGTGTGAAAATCTGATCGAACAACAGCAGTTCAGCCTCCTCGCAAGGGACAAAACAGCCGATCTGGCCCATGATAACAGTCAAGGCAAGCTGGCGCATATAGGTACTCTTGCCAGACATATTCGGTCCGGTAATCAGAAGAATGGAAGTCTCCTGATCAAGCAAAATATCATTCGGGACAAATGCATCATCTTGCATAACTTGTTCAACGACCGGATGGCGTCCATTTTTGATCGATAATCGGTTTTTCGTAAAACTCGGCCGTTTATAATGGTTTGCTTCACTGACTGTTGCAAACCCTTGTAATACATCGATTTGGCTGACAATTTCCGCCAAATACTGGATTTCCGGAATGTGTTCCTTTACCTGATCACGGATTTCCAGAAACAGATTATATTCCAGGTCAACACTTTTCTCTTCCGCTTCCATGATCAGTTGTTCTTTTTCCTTCAACTCCGGTGTGACATATCGTTCAGCATTTGTCAGCGTCTGTTTCCGCTCATACCTGTCTTCCGGCAGCAGGTGCAGATTCGCCTTGGTGACTTCGATGTAATAACCGAAAACGCGGTTATACCCGACTTTCAGCGATTTAATATTCGTTTCTTTCTTTTCTTTTTGTTCCAATTCGGCAATCCATTGCTTCCCATTCCGTGATGCCTCACGATACGTATCCAGTTTGTCATGATAGCCATCTTTAATGATCGAACCTTCCGTTATGGATACCGGCGGGTCATCCTTCAAACTGGAATCGAGCAACGAAACAAGATGTTCCGGAAATGAAAGTTTGCTGCTTAATTCCGTTATTTTTTCCGAATCAAACCGGGTTAAAATCGATTTTAATTCGGGAATTTTTTCAAGTGATTGCTTCAGCTGAATCAGATCGCGTGCATTGACATTTCCAAATGCAACCCTGCCGGCAAGCCGTTCCAGATCATAAACTGATTTAAGTGTTTCACGCAACATATCCCGTTCCATAAAACCTTGTAAAAATCCTTCCACGATATCCAATCGCGCTTCGATTACCTGCTTGTTTAACAGCGGCCGATCGAGCCATTTTTTGAGCATGCGCGACCCCATTGCCGTAACAGTCTGGTCAAGCACCCAGAGCAGGCTTCCATGTTTTCCTTTCTTCATGATCGTTTCAGTCAATTCCAGATTGCGTTTCGAATACATATCGAGGGATAAATAATGGTTCAATTCGATAACATGTGCTGGCTGCAAATGATCAAGCGAGCGCTTTTGTGTGTCCTCTATGTAATTCAGCAGCCGGCTGAATGCCTGTATAAGCCGCTCATCATTCAAATTGTCACATAAACTTCGGTATTCAGCATTAAATGTGGTCTCATCCTGATACGACAATGTCAGATTCAATTTCTTATATAATTCTTCCTGCAATGGTTCAGGAAGCCCGGAGGAGACAACGATTTCTTTAACCGGCTGATTATACAGTTCATGAATGACAGCGTCCCAACCGCCGGAAATAAGAGCAATATGATTTTCACCGACAGATAAATCGCTGTAAACAATGACATATGAACCATCTTCAAAATGTGAAAGACTCGCAATATAGTTATTGTCACGCTCTGTCAGCATATTGGTTTCCATAACCGTACCGGGCGTGATTAATTGGACGACTTCCCGTTTCACAACACCTTTTGCGGTTTTCGGATCCTCAACCTGTTCACAAATTGCCACTTTATAGCCCTTATCAATTAAATTTTTAATGTAATTGGCCGAAGAATGATATGGCACACCACACATCGGAATTGGCTTTTCTTTTCCGCCATCCCGTTTGGTCAGGGTGATTTCCAATTCTCTGGCAGCATTGATGGCATCATCAAAAAACATTTCATAAAAATCACCCAGCCGGAAAAATAAAAAAGCATCTTTATGCTCAGCTTTAATTTTCAAATATTGCTCCATCATTGGTGTATAATTAGCCATAATGAATCCTCCAAAAACTTGCGATATATTGTTATATTATAGCATATTTTGCAGAATGAAGACGAATCGGAAATTCATAAAAAAACTTACGAGAGTTTCCCCTCGTAAGTTCCTTAATCCTTATCCTTGCTGTCGACAAAGTCGGGTTTGACATCGCCTAGTTCATCATCCGTAATATCAAAGCCCCAGTCATCGTCATCATCAAATGTGTACCCTTTTGGATCAACTTTGACGGCTACTTTTGTCTCACCAATAATTTGCACAACAAACTCGCGCTCAACATCCACGACAATTTTATTACCATGGTTTGCAATCTCGCACTCCAGACAGTTTGGCTGCTGAACCACTTTGGCAATAACGTCATAGTCATCATTTAAACAGTTATCGTCCTTTACTGAAAGCGGGACATAGTCGGTATACGTTACACGTTCGGTAACCACTTCTGTTTTGGTATTATCATTGTACGAATACCAGATATTAATGTCATAGCTGCCATTGATTTCCACCGTCTCTTCTGATTTTTTCTTGGCATTGTACAAATGATTGATTACCCAGCAGCCGAGAATGCTGGAAGGTCTATGTGACGGCGATACATGGTGTGTTGCCTGCGTAAATTTTCTGCCCTTGCCACAAACCGCTTTCGTAATGATTTCTCTATAATCATGATCAAGAAAAGACATATCTTCGTTACCTCCTTTTTCTCATAGTCATTTTATGCAAGACAAATACCTAAAGTGCATAGTGAATTTGATAAAAGGGGTAACGACACCTCACTCACTTGAAAAGATATAAAGAAGCCAGGCGGAACTGGACCCGTCTGGCTTTAAATCATTACTGGCTCGATGATTCGTCCGGAAGCTTTGTACCGGTTTTACCTGAAAGAAGGTCACCGCCGGTTGATGTGATAACATTGTTGGTAACCTCGCGTGAGATCGTCCCGGACACAAGCTGAAGGACGTCATTAACAACGCCCTGTGTCTCCTTGAATTCCTGGACAATCGGAATATCATCTAATTCGGCATGCAATCGATCAATTTCTTCTTCGACCTTCTTCAAAGCTTCTGTTTTGCCATATGCCTGAAAATTGACAGCCTGCTTCTGCAATGTTTTTATTTTCGTGATTAACTTCTGGACTTTCTGGTTATCGTTAATTCTGGCTTCAACTTGTTTGAAGCGGTCAATCTCTTCTGTGTTGGCCAGCATGTTTGCCAGCTGTTTGGCTTCATCCAGTATTTGTTTACGTGTGTACTCTGCCATCTTACTTCACCTCTGCTGTCGTTTCTGCCATAACACCGTTTAATGACCATGTTTTGGCTTCCGTTATTTTAACATCAACAATTTTCCCGATCGCAGATTTAGGACCTTTAAAATTGACCAATTTGTTCCGTTCCGTATAGCCTGCCAGCACATCGGGATCTTTTTTACTTTCACCTTCCACAAGCACTTTGACAACTTTATCCTTGTACTGCTTCATGGATTCGGCAGATTGTTTGTTTACGAGCTCGTTTAGACGGTATAGACGCTGTTTTTTCACTTCCTCAGGCACATTGTCTTTTTTCCGGGCAGCTGGTGTGCCTTCACGAGGTGAATAAATAAATGTGAATGCTGATTCAAAACCAACCTCTTCAACCAGAGACATCGTTTCTTCAAACTGTTCTTCCGTTTCATTCGGAAATCCGACAATAATATCGGTTGTCAGTGTCGCATTCGGCATCGCCTTACGGATTTTTCTTACCAGTTCCAGATAATCTTCACGGGTATACCTGCGATTCATTTTCTTGAGAATCTCACTGCTCCCGGATTGGACAGGCAAATGAATATGGTCAAGTAGATTGCCGCCTTTTGCGAGCACTTCAATCAGACGGTCATCAAAATCCCTCGGGTGTGATGTTGTAAAACGGATTCTCGGTATATCAATTTTGCTCAGGTCATCCATCAAGTCGCCCAGACCATAATCCGAATCCTCAAAGTCTTTACCGTATGCATTGACATTCTGGCCGAGCAGCGTGATTTCCTTATAGCCTTGTGCCGTCAGCTGGCGTACTTCCTGAATGATATCTTCCGGCCGCCTGCTTCGTTCTTTCCCGCGGGTCATCGGCACAATACAGTACGTGCAGAACTTGTCACATCCATACATAATATTAACCCAGGCTTTGATTTTGCCTTTTCGTGCTTTCGGCAGGTTCTCAATGATATCGCCTTCTTTCGACCATACTTCCACCACTTTTTCCTTGCCGAACATCGCCTCTTTCACAAGGTGCGGCAGGCGGTGAATATTATGGGTTCCAAAAATGAGGTCAACTTGCGGATGCTTTTTCATAATTCGATTGACAACTTTCTCTTCCTGGGACATACAGCCGCACACACCAAGAATCAAGTCCGGCTTTTCGCGTTTCAGGGCTTTCAGATGTCCGATTTCACCGAATACTTTATTTTCCGCATTTTCCCGGATGGCACATGTATTTAACAGAATAATATCTGCTTCGTTGGTATCATTCGTTGATTCATAACCCATTTCATCCAGAATGCCTGCCATGACCTCTGTATCATGTTCATTCATTTGGCAGCCGTATGTACGGATCAGGTATTTTTTGCCATCACCGATATTTTCCATATCTTCGGGGATTTCAAAATCATAGTGGACTTCTACATCATCACGTCCGCGTTTTCTTGCTTTGTTCAGATTAGGCGGTTCATATGTCGTTTCAAAATACTTGGCAATCAAATCATCACTGGACGTATTTTTCAGCCGTTCCATGTTGTCCGCATCGGATTTTATGTCCGCCGGATTTTCAGCCTGTCTGATTTGTGATTGCTGTTTCCGCTGCTGTTCATTCATAGTGAAACTCCTTTCTTCTTTATAAAAACGATTTATTGTATAATATCATCCATTAGTTCATTATAAAGGCTTCAGCCATATTAAACAATACATGACGGGTGCTGCACAAATAAAAACCCTCCTAACATAATAGGAAGGGTTCATCTATTCATATAAACATTCAAATGCATTTTAAATAAGCTTATCTCGGTTCAACAATCAATTTTATTGCTGTTCGTTCCTCTTCTTCAATCATGATATCGGTAAACGCCGGTATACAAATTAAATCCACCCCGCTTGGAGCAACAAATCCTCTTGCGATGGCCACTGCTTTCACAGCCTGGTTCAATGCACCGGCACCGATTGCCTGTATCTCCGCCGAGCCTCGTTCCCGTAAA
This sequence comes from Lentibacillus sp., assembly GCF_035301925.1. Classification (GTDB taxonomy): domain Bacteria; phylum Bacillota; class Bacilli; order Bacillales; family Amphibacillaceae; genus Lentibacillus. The sequence continues at coordinate 10,669 of NZ_DATGTI010000043.1, forward strand.
ACGTTCGCTAATGCACCTGCTACTGAATTTGGATTTGATTTGGCTGACACTTTTAATACTTCCACTGCTAGTTCCTCCTTCATTAACTATTGTCGTTCTAATGCTACTATATTCTTGGAGATGTTAGCTTATTACTTTATTATGCAACAATAATTCTAAACATTCAAATAAAGTGAAACTTCATTCTGTGAAGTGTTTTTCTTCACAGAATGTTAGTTGAACCGAATCGGGCATTTAAGGTCAGTTAACCGGCGTTTTTTGCCGGGTTACTGACCATTATATGCGGGGAAAAGTGAAACTTCATTCTGTGAAGTGTTTTTCTTCACAGAGATTAAGGAGCAAAGGCTAAGAACGCAACGTCCTGTTGCAACGCCTTTGTGACCTGCATCGTGCAGGCCCGAACCGAATCGGGCATTTAAGGTCAGTTAACCGGCGTTTTTGCCGGGTTACTGACTTTTAATCCTGGAAAAAGCGAAACTTCATTGAGCGGGGTTTCT
>NZ_DATGTI010000044.1:0-12722 GCF_035301925.1 Lentibacillus sp.
CCCTATAACAAATGAGGGGGTTAATAAAATGGAAGAAGCACCCACAAGTAATAATGGAATGAGTACATCTAATAAGATAAACCTTTCAGGTCTTGGTATTGGAGCAATTGTACTAACCACTGTTTATACGGCGGTTTTGGCTTCACAGTTAATGGCTACCAAGCATAAAGTCGATTACCTTTATTACAAAGAATTAACACAAAATAAATAGCTAATTATAGACGGTGCGTTTTCACCGTCTTTTATTTATATAAAACAGAATTTGAACTAACCTGCTCCGTTAGCTTAAGTACATTTCTTCACGATGTATTAAACAATATGGCCCTTATATGCGATATTGGCGCTATTCCTTATTAGGGAATAGCGCCCGTTAACGGAACAAGCATATATCTAAAATAAAACACTTGTTGCCTATCAGATTATTATTTCAATACAGCCTTGAATGCGTAATTTTCCGGATTCAAATGAATCAAGTTCAGGTTTGAAACAGTTATTTTACAATGAATTCTCCATGTCATTGGAAGGAATTCGGTGATCAAGCGGCGGATCAGAACCCGTTTTAACGGCTTCCCACTCAATGATGAACAACAATCCAGCCGGATATGGCCCAGATCACTTTCAACATAGTGAATGTTTTCAAGTTGCACTTTCGCCGCATTTTCCTTCAACATCCTTAGCATTTTCGGTTCAATATCCACCGCAAAAACTTCCTGTACCTGTTTAGCCATGGGAATCGTGAAAAACCCAGTGTCTGCTACCAAGGTCGCCAACCGTGTCATTTTTATCTAATTCCAAATACCGGATTATTTTCCTCCGGTGGTTTTTTCTGCGATCGACACTCATAAGCTTATCTGCTCTTTCTTTCTAGGTTAAAGCGTTTATCAGTCATTGTTATCTCCTTCCCCTCAACACATCTGCAGGAGAATTACCGACTTTTCACAAGCAGGTTTACTGCTTCCTTAATAAGATCTTCCGAACTTTCACCGGAGTCCTTCGCCTCACGAATGCACGCTTCCAGATTTCTGCTAACAACCAATGCTGCTGTACGGTCAAGCGCATTTCTGGCAGCAGTCATCTGGTTCACTACATCACGACATTCTTTCCCTTCATCCATTGCTTTCAATAATCCCCTGACTTGACCTTCAATACGTTTCATTCGATTTTTCATCTGATCATCATAATCCATTGGACGGCACCCCTTTTCTCTATTGAATCTGGTATTTGTATTGTACATAAACCAGTTTTATACATTCATTTCCTTTACTCTATTATACATGATGGGGTATTAAAATTCACAAAAAAAGATGAAATTTTTTCGTAATTAGATATTATTTTGTCTTATCTATACAAACAATCAGTCGTTCCTCTATATCAGCTGCAAACTTTTGTAATGAAGCATCATGAACCATTTCAATTAATGCTGTTGGCTTTGGCATGCCGATTTTAACCTTGTTTGTTTCAATATCCTGGTACACAACCATTTTACATGGGAGAAAATAACCTATAAGCTGATTTTGAGATAATACATTATTCGCCTCTTTTGGATTACAAACTTCCAAAACCTGATAGGCTTGTTCAAAATCAAACCCTTTATTGTTTAACGTTTCTTTAACATCAAATTGCCAAAGCACACCGAATTTTTCTTCCTTTAGGTTTTCCTCCAGTGCATGAATCGCTTTCTCCATTGATTTTTCCGTTTCAACTGTATAATGAAACATAACCTTAAACAACTCCCTTTTTATAAAAAGTTACCTGCCATAAACAGATAAAATTATATTTGGTAATTTTTATCCAACGTTTAATATTAACCCATACGACGGAATGTTAAACTTCTTCATTATCAATCATCATACCCAGGCATTCATTCCGCCTTTAACATTAGATATTTTTTCAAAACCTTGTTTCTTAAGCATTTTGGCTGCCTTTGCGCTTCGCATACCGCTTTGACAAATAACGACTACTTCTTTATTTTTATCCAATTCTCCGGTACGTTTTGATAAATGGGCTAATGGCACATTTGCAAATTTCTTCTGATGATTGGCTTTATACTCACCCGGTGTTCTTACATCAACGAACTGTACATCTTTTTCCGCAAACTTATCTTTTGCTTCTTTTGCGGTTATATTCGAAACTCCTTTTGTCGGAAGAAAAAAGTTCACCACAAATGCAATTATAATAATGAAAAAAATCCATTGTAAAATTTCCATCCAACTCCCTCCTAATCCATTAGGTAACTGGTTATCCTAGAAAAAATCCGACCATATTTTAACAGCTGTTGCCAGAATCAGAACGGCAAGAATGCCTTGTAATACTCTCGTATTTACTCGCTTACCGGCATTTGCACCAAGCGGAGATGCAATCAGACTAGCAATAATCATGATCACAGCCGGAATAAGTAACACCTGGCCCGTCATTATTTTACCTGCCGTTGAACCAACGGCTGAAAGAAATGTAATGGCAAGTGAAGATGCAATCGTCACACGTGTCGGTATCTTCAGCACAAGCAGCATAATTGGAACCAATAAAAATGCGCCTGCCGCACCTACAATTCCGGCCCCAATACCGGTTACAAATGCAAAAAATGCAGCCAGCCACTTGTTGAATGTAACCTGGTCAAGCGGGGTATCGTCGATCCCTTTTTTAGGAACAAACATCATAACGGCTGCGATGGTAGCCATTACACCATACACAAAATTGATGCCGCCATCCGTCATGAACTGGGAACCATAACCACCAATAAAGCTTCCAAGCAGGATACTTATCCCCATATAAATAATCAGTGTTTTATTTAGGTATCCACCTTTCCGGTATGCCCATACCCCGCCAATTGTAGCAAACAAAACCTGAACGGCACTAATGCCGGAAACTTCATGCGCTGTAAACGCTGATAGTCCTAATAAAGGCGGAATGTATAGCAGCATCGGATATTTAACAATGGAACCACCGATACCAACCATCCCGGATAGGAATGAACCACCAAATCCAATTAAAAACAGGACTAATATGAACATTAAACTGTATTCCATAGCCATACTCCTTTCATAAAAAGAAAAGACCCCTGAATAAGGGGCCCCTCGTTAGGATTTCTTAATCCAGAACTTCAGTACGTCATTTTCTTCAGTTTGATCCACCAGCTCGTGACCACCTGAATTAGTCCAAGCTGTTAAATCACTTTTTGCACCTTTGTCTGTCGCATGAACTTCCAGAATTTCACCCGATTCAATTTCTTCGATTGCCTTTTTCGTTTTTACTACCGGCATAGGACATGCCATTCCTTTTGCATCTAATACTTTTACTGCTTCCATCATAAGTTCCTCCTTGTAATTTTTTAATCACCGTGCTGTTTCTGGACCCATCCATTCAGTTAAATGTATTAACCGTGTACTGCACAGCGATTCGGGCCAATCTCCATTTCGCGCTGTTTTTCAGCTTCCGGGTTCATTTTACCCATATTGGTCTGACGAATATTATCGTGCTCGTTTGGCTGCGGCGGCAGGTTCTCCGTTACCATTTTCCGGAAATCCTGTGCATCTTCCACCTGCAGACCTGAATTACGCTGATACAAATCACCAAGCCGTGCCTTGACACTTCCGTCATTTCCAAGTTCATCCACAAATGAATAGTGAGCGGGCAATACAATCAGATCGTCAGACAGTTCTTTATAACGGCTGTATAACGTTTCCCGCAAATCTCCGACCCAATCTTCAGCCTTTCCAGCCAAATCAGGGCGGCCAATCGATTTCACAAATAGAATATCTCCGGTCAGCAGGTATTTGTTATCAATCATCAACGATGTGCTTCCAATTGTGTGTCCCGGTGAATAGATTGGCTGTACCTGAATAGTTGTGTTGCCGACAGTAATATCTGTTCCTTCTTCCAATGATGCATAATCAAATGTTACTTCTTCCGCATCTTTATCCGGTAAATGATACGTGCCTCCGGTATTTTCAGCGAGTTGACGTCCACCCGAAATATGGTCAGCGTGAAGATGCGTATCAATCGTATGCTCAATCGATACACCTTTTTCTTCAGCAAAACGTTCATAAATACCTGTCATACGATTAGCATCAACAACCGCTGCTTTTTTGTCGGAAACGACCATATATGACAAGCAGCCTTTTCCAAGACGTACAAACTGGTATAGACTTCCACCGTCATTCAAGTCTGCTATTTTGACAGGCTCCAAATGTTCACTCCAGGCTTTCATGCCACCTTCCAAGTCATAAGCATGTGTAAAACCTTCTTCTTCTAAAAGGTCTCTCACCATTTTTGATGAGCCCCCCTTGGCACAAACCACAATTATTTCCTGATCTTTATTAACGTTATCCGCTATAGCGTCAACGCCATCGAGCAGATTGAAATAAGGTTCATTGATTATTTCAACGCTGTCCCCTTCGATCTTCCAATCATCAAACTCATCCGTATTCCGAACATCCAGGATGAGAGTCTCCTCACGGTTGACAACCCGTTTTGCGAGTTCATCAGTCGTAATACTTTTTGTCATACAATTAGCCTCCTACTGTTTAAAATGTCAGTGAAATATCAGCATCTTTGGCAAATTCAATGAATGAAGCTGCCCCGCCGACTTCAATTCCTTCCACAAAATCGTCTTTTTCCAGATTCATAACATCCATTGTCATTTGACATCCAATCATTTTGACACCCATTTCCTGAGCCATTTCCAACAACTCACTGATGGATGGAACGTTCGTTTTTTCAAAGCCTTCTTTGAAGTGCTCTTTCCCTTCCGGCATCGCCAGGTTTTTGTGAGCCTCCTTATGAATCAGGTTGAGTCCTTCAAATGTGAAGAATATCCCTACCTCTTTATCCGATGCGGCGGCTGCTGTTGCAATGTTAAATACTTTATAGGCATCGAACATACCACCATTTGCTGCTATTATTGCTACGCGTGTGTTATTGTTTTCCATTGTTTATTCCTCCTTCAATTATTTTGTGGATTTCTCCGTTGGGCCATCCCATTCAGCCATGCCCGGCACCACATTTTTTACGATTTTGAAACCTTTTTGTGACAGCTTTTGGGCTGCAAGGTCGCTTCGGCTCCCCGTACGGCAAATAACATGAATCTCTTTGTCAGTATTTATTTCATCCATTCGGTTTTCCAATTCCCCAAGCGGAACATTGATTGCGCCCGGAATATGATTAAATGCATATTCTGCTTGTTCACGAACATCAAGAATCGTTACATCTTCAAGTCCATCGACTTTATTCCGCAACACCTGTAAATCAATCACATCATCATAGTTTGCTTCATTTTTCACTTCATCATCACTTGCTTTGCGCAAATAATGCTTCAGCACGTCATCTTCTTCAACAGTGCCCAAGTACTGGTGACCTGTACTTTCCGCCCAGGCCTTAATATCGGCTGTGGATCCTTTATCGGTTGCCTGTACTTCCATAACCTGCCCAGGAGCCAAATCAGAAATAGCCTTTTTTGTTTTGACAATTGGCATTGGACAAGCAAGTCCCTTTGCATCCACTGTTTCATTTGCTGTAATTCCCATGAATCAATGCCTCCTTTAATTTATTTCTCCACTTTCTCTGTCCAGGCGAGCATACCGCCATCAACATTTGTTACATCAAATCCCTGGTTCATAAGAATTTCACATGCTTTACTACTACGGCCGCCCGAACGGCAAACCATATAATAGTGTTTGTTTTTATCTATTTCATTGATTCGATCCGAAATCTCACCAAGCGGAATGTGTTTCGCACCCGTTATTTTCCCTTGTGCCACCTCATCATCCTCGCGTACATCAATAACATTTACATCACTTTTGTTTTTGATTCTTTCTTCCAGTTTGTTCGTCTTTACTGATTTCAATTGAATTTACCTCCTTGATAGTGTTATTTAACAGATCCTTAAATCAACCCCCTTTTACCAATATGGGTAGGGGTATTAAATTATTCTAAATAAATAGACTGATATTGCCTTCTTCTGCTTCTCCAACATAAGCAGCCACACCGCCGTATTCAATTTCATCCAGAAGTTCTTTTTTTTGAAGGCCGAGCAAATCCATTGTCATGGTACACGCAATCAGTTTAACATCCTGTTCCTGAGCCATATCCACCAATTGGGGAAGAGGCATAGCATTGTGCTTTTTCATAACACGTTTAATCATTTTTGGTCCCATTCCCAAATAATTCATTTTGGATATGCCCATTTTATCTGTACCACGCGGCATGAGTTTTCCAAACATTTTTTCGAGAAAATTCTTTTTTACCGGAACCTGACTATCTTTCCGGAGCGCATTTAATCCCCAGAATGTGTGAAATATAGTCACCTCATGGTCATAGGCTGCCGCGCCGTTTGCGATAATATATGCAGCCATTGCTTTATCATAATCACCACTGAACAAAACAATTGTTGTTTTCTTTTTGTCCTGCATTGATTAATTTTCAACTCCTTTTATTTACGAATACCCGTATGGGTATTATATACCGTTTAATAATAGGGTTCGCATTTTTGCTGAACCCCTTTAAAAACATTACATGTTACACTATATACCCTGCCAGGTATTTTGTCAAGCGCATATCCCATTTTTTTGTGATAACCAATGCTACTTGATTTTTTGCACCTTCTTTCCTTTCTTCCGTTGATGTCAGATTAACCGCTAATATTTCCACATCCTTATTTTTATAGAGCTTTTGAAAATCAGGTATTTCTGCTCTGCAAGAGGGACACCATGTAACCCAAAAATTGACGATAACACGTTCACCCCGGTAATTTCACAAGCGCACTATTTTTCCTTCGAGCGTCTTTAATTTAAAGTCCGGAGCAATTTGTCCTACTGAAACCCCCACCTTATCTATCTCTTTGACATCATCCTTTTCACCGGCAGGCGGTGGTGAGGTGATTTCGCCTCCACTTGAACCGGTTTTTTCTTATGATTCATAGTAAAGTATGAATATGAAAACTTGATGAAAATAATAAAACGGTGCTCTAACCTATTTGAAAAAGTTAAGTTTTAGACAAAAGATCAGGCAACGACCAGATCCACCCCCGGTCGAAACCTGACTTTTAATGACATGCAATCAATTTTTTTGATCAGCATTCTCAAGTTTGCACGTCTAATAAAACTGATTTAATTTTCCTCAGCAGCCATTGCCTCTGCCTTTGTACGATGAACAGTGCCAAACGGATGTTCAGGCGGGGCATAGATTGTGTAAAGTTTAAGCGGTGTACGACCCGTATTAATCAGATTGTGCCATACGCCTGCAGGTACCATAATTGCATAATCATCAAAAACTCTATCCTGAAAATATAAACTTTCTTTCCTATCTCCCATTTGAACGACTCCTTGGCCTGCTTCAACACGTAAAAATTGATCCACATCAGGATGTACTTCTAAACCTATATCTTCCCCGACTCCAATACTCATCAATGTAACCTGTAAGTTATCCCCGGTCCATATGGCTGTACGAAAAGTACTGTTTTGCTTGGCAGCCTGATCTATATTCAGAACAAATGGCTCTTTTCCATGATCCTGCAGCATGGGCCCCGTATAGCTGCGGGGGTCTGCGTATGGCCAATGTTGGTTTGCATAAAATTCATTTGCTGCCCCCCAGCTATATGGTACCCTGCCACAATTACAAATTGAAGGGTAGGAATAAGGATATTCATACTGAGACATATTCTTCAATCCTTTCTTGTGATTATATATTACAATATCATAATATGTCCCAAGTTTGTTTTCAGTTACTTTTGTATCTCTCTCGAAAAAACAATAATGTCTCAGTCTCTCGTGTGTTCCTGCAACCATTCAATTACCACGGGGGATAAAAGTTTCCAAAGCATGCACCTGCACGTTTAACAGCTCTGCCTTTTGCTGTATGGACTGCTTATGATAAGGCACTTCCGGCGGGAATGTCAGACTGCCGAGAAGAATACCCCCTATTTGCCTTGCAAGAAGGTTTGTATCAGGTTTATTTTCAAATCCGGCAAAGTGTATATCCAATCCTTTTTTTAATCCATTAAAAATAATAACGGGAAAATTAATTTCGTCAGCTAAATGTCCCATAAAACTTTCAGCAAGCAGTGTCTTTGCAAGCATATGGTTTTTTGACAAAGCTGTAAATCGATCATCCAGAATGCGTTTAAAAAATTCCTTTGTTCCCGGTTCTTCCGCGAACTTCATGACTTTGGCATGAAATTCATTCTCCAGTGCTTTTTTCACCACAGTCTCAAAGAGCTTCTGCTTCGTAGAAAATTTGCGGTAAAGTGTTACTTCGGCCACCTCGGCTTCCTTAGCGATTTCCTGAGTGGTGGACTGTAGGAACCCTTTTGAAATGAATACCTTGATTGCTGCATTCAAAATTTGATCCGTTTTATCTCGCATACCTATTTCACCCCGTTACAAATTCTGTTCCCTTATCACTTTTTGTACGCACAAATCGGTCAAGGATTACCAATATTGTGGGCAGTACAATGATCGTACTCAAAAGGGCAAAGGAAATATTCACTAATATCATCATACCAAAATTGCTTAAAATCACGAAATCAGATATAAGCAAAGCACTGAATCCGCCAATTGTTGTGAAGGCTGAAGCAAATATAGCTTTACCTATTTTTTCATTGGCTGTTAAGATTGCTTCCCGGCTTTTGAAACCTTTTTTGCGTTCCTCGTAAAACCGCTCCATTATAAGGATCGTAAACTCTGTTCCAATACCGATAATCAGTGCGCCAAGTGTTGCTGTTAAAGGAGTGTAATCAATATTAAACAAGTACATAACCCCGCCTGACCAGCCAACTATAAACACAATTGGCAGCAGGGGAATGAAAGCCTTTATCGGGTGCCGGTAAATCAGTAATAAGACAAGAAAAACAAGACCCATGCCCAACAGGGTCATTTTATATCTGCCTGTCGTTAGTGCTGTTACCATTTCCACATCTACAACCGCTTTACCAGTTATTGTCGCACTGATATCATCTGGCTTATTACCTGCAACATATTCTTTTGTTTCCGTGATAAAAGTCTGCAGTTGCTCTGCTTCCAGGTGCTTGATACCAACATTTATAACAGATTTGTTTCTTTCTTCGTTTATAAATAGTTTTAACTGTTCTTCCGGCATGTCTTCAATAATGTCAGCTGTTTTTTTCTGATTCGGCATTTCACCTTCATTCATTTTCTTTAAAAGTGCTGACAAGGAATTGGTGTCAACTATAACGGATGGGAATTCCTGTTCAAGGGAATTAGTCATTTCTTCCGACCATTTCAATGTTTTTTCATCAAGCACATTGTCTGTGCCGTACATGATGGAAACTTGATCGGTTGTACCCAGAATATCACGCAGTTTGTGGATATCCTCCAGTTCCTGCGTATCCTGAGGCATAAAAGTTTCCACATCTGTTTCAACACCTGTATACATATCTCCCCAGATCCCGGAAGCTGCTGTAACAATTGCTAAAAAAAGGATTAGCCATCTGAGTTTAATGATTGAATTAGTGATTTTTCTAAAACCGGTGTTCACCTTTGACTCCCCGGTATTTATCTTTACATTCTCTGTCGTCGATTTTGTGAAAAAATAATCACGTGTAAATAGTATTGGAATCAGGATAAACAAACCAACGATAAAACTGATTAGCATACCAATGGTAAGCATTTTTCCAAAGTCTTGTATCATTGGTACCGGTGAAGTATACAAGGATAAAAAACCTACTGCTGTTGCCAAAAGAGCGGTAAGAACAGCAGGCGCCATCTTTGTTACAGTTTTTTTGACGCCTTCAGTGCTTCTGTTTTTCATCATTTAGTGTTTCCCCCCTTTCATTTCTTCTGTATACCTGGCCTGAAATTGAATAGCATAGTCAATGCCGAGGCCAATCAAAATCGGGAAAACCGCCATTGAAACCATTGTGATCGGCACACTGATCCATCCCATTAATCCCACTGTTCCAATTACAGCAATCAAGATTATCACAAGTGGCAGAATGCGCCATTTCACCCGAAACACAAGTCCAAGCACGATAATCATGAATAAAATCGAAAGACCCATCATTTTTTGCATACTATTTTTCATCTCTGTCCGGATGGAATCATCCAAAACCGGCTTTCCCGACACCATTGTGTCTATTCCTTCAATCGGGTTCTCTTCCATATAATCCTTTACAAAAGCAACTGCTTTACTTTTATTGGTGTCTGTAGCATCACCCGTAAACTTGACCATGAAAGTCATATATTGTCCATCAATAAGCATGTCATCAAATATGCTGCGAAGTGATCCGTCATCTTCATAAATCATTTTTTCAAGTGTCTTCAGTTTTTTCGGGATGACAGGGGACATGCTGTCAGAAAAAGCAATCATTTCCCTAAGATTTTCACTCATGGAAACAAGGTTTTCTCCCATTTTTGCCAGTCCGCCCGCAAGTTCTTGCAGATCTTTTTGCTGTTGACCCTGTCGCTCGCTTATTTCGTGCAACTGACTCTGCTGATTCTTCAAACCTTTGTCCAGACCTTGCAGACCATTAATGGTGTTTCCCGATACATTCGGAAGCCCAGCGCTTTTCACGGATGCATCAATCATTTTATCTCCCATCGCATTAAGCTTCACACCAAAATGTTTGAACTTTGCAGCCTGTTTATGTCCGGCAGGGCCCTCAGCATTGTTCTCCATTTGTATTGCGGATTGCTGCAGTTTCATTGCAACATCTTTTAGCTGGCTTCCCATGTTGGAATAGCCATCCAGCAATTCACCTGAACCCCGCTCAAGTTTTTTCTGACCTTCGACCATCCTGCCGATGAGCTTTTCCATTTCGGAAATTTTTGATTCGAAATCCGGCAATGACTGTCCGGTGGCATTTTCTTTGATGTTTACACTGATTTCTTGAAGTTTTTCACCCATGCCGTTCATCCCATCAGCCATTTCTGTCAGGCCTTCTTTATATTTTTCCGCCTTTTTTTTCGATATGTTTTCGACTGCCGTATGAGGACCGACAATTGTATAAATACCATCTTGACTGCTCAGCTGGCTTTCAAGATTTTCCATTTGGTGCAATGTTTCAGGTGTCAATAGGCTGGACTTATTATCAGCTTCATACAGCACAATTATCGATTCACCACCAAACTCTTGTTCCAATGTTTGGTTATTCTGATAAACCTCGGTATCCTCCTCAATAAGTGTGTTGTTGCCCGTTGCCAATTCCACCTGCTGTGCTCCGACGGCGAACAATAAAATAACGACTATCGTAATTGTCAACACTCTGATTGGATACTTCACGATTCCGTTCGCAATAAATTTTAGTATCCTCATTTGTCATCCCCCCTGTAAGTAAAAACACAGATCACAATGTAAGTTATCACTTACTTACATTATCGTTTTATTTATTGTTTGTCAAATAAATTATTTACGCTTAAACAAAAGAAAAGTTTACTCATTAATATTTTCGGGAGAGGTTGTATGGGATGGTTAAGAAAGCTGTTAACTATGAGGAATGCAAAGGACTCCATGTGAAACTAATATGTAAAACAATTCAGACTGGGTTAGCACAACTATTTTTGTATTTTACTATTGCTTTTTCAGTTTCAATTTTGGGCAACAATTAAAAAGCGCCTCAAAATCGGGGCCACTTTCAAATGGGGTTTTATTAACCCTCTATAATATGAGCTTCTCTTTGGTCAACCTGCGCTTCATTAACCAGATAACAAGTATCGCAAATTTCATAAGGATCCAGAACTAATTATTCAATTAACTGGCCCGATTCTGGAATAATCATCACAGTTTTTTTACCCAAAAACACCCTTTAAGATAATCATATCTCAAAGGGGAAAATCTTCGCAACTTCATTTTAAATTGATTTTTAAAAAAGAATTATCATGGATCAAATCAAATTTGCTAATCAGTTGGTTCATGTTAAATCCTTGTGCAAAAAATAAGAAAGAGAATGACGAATGGAATTCCTAGCACCCACATCCAAAATTCAGGTGAGTTGACCATGTTTAAATAAAATTCAGTGTGCATAAACCACTGAAAGAGAGACAAAAACACAATACCACAAAAAACTGAAAAAGCAATAAACAAAAATATAAGCAACATTGCGAATAACGTTTTCTTAACTGTATGAACAAAAGTAATCATTAAGAATATCCTCTTTCAGCAAAAGCCCCATACAGTTTGCGCCCCAATATATCTAGTGCTTCTCTTTTCATTTTGTAGTATTTCTTTCTTCCAATATATAATTGGGGATAAATAACTTCATCACTATATCTTGAACCATCATTTCGTTTTCGCAAATACTTTAATTCAATCAATTCTTGTTCAATTGGACTTAATGACTGAATGGCTGAATCCAATTTTTCCAGCCATTCTGATGCTTGCATTGCTTTTATGGCATACATTTCCGTCTTACTCTTTTTGAAATTGCTAGATCCATGAGGCATATCCGATATGGAAGAAACAATGCTAGGTACTTGCGTTTCGTTTGCCATGGCTTTTACTTTAAAATACCGGTTTAGCCAGTTTTTTTCCGCATGTTCAATATAGAAATTCTGTTCATCCTTTAAAATGTCTTCAATTTCCTCTTGCGTGAATATGTTCTCAACATCCGAGCTGAATTGCATGAAGCGATTCACCCTTTCTGACATCTTAGATATTGATTTCAACCCTGGTTTTCTTCAATTGGCAGGGTGATGCTTAGCCAATGAATGCATGACCCATGCTATCCGTTGAAAATAAATTGAGGCGTGATCCAAATCATCTTGTTGGATAGC
>NZ_DATGTI010000045.1:0-6112 GCF_035301925.1 Lentibacillus sp.
TGCTTCGGCCCGTCCCCTTCTACATACCCGACACCGATGTGCGTAAAGTCTTCCTTCAAAATATTTTCACGATGCCCCTCGCTGTTCATCCAGCCTTCTACCACTTGTTCGGGGCTGCGCTGCCCGGCTGCAATATTTTCACCGGCCAGGCGAAAGCTAAAGTCGAACTGTTTCATCATATCAAAAGGAGAACCGTATGTCGGTGAGGTGTGGCTGAAATAATTGTTCTCCGCCATGTCCTGCGACTTCTTCCTGGCGAGATCACTTAAATGTTTATCCATTTCAAGCGGATCCAGGTCCTTCTTTGCGCGTTCTTCGTTCACAAGCTTCACGACTTCCTGTTCATAGGCGGATGGTTCTGTTGCATTCGTGTCCGGCGTCTCTTTCTCCGATTGGAATAGTCGGGTGAAGTTCTCCTTAGACCGTTCGATGCTTATATTCTGCTCACTCATCCATTTTTGTATCGGTTCTGTCCATTTTTCAAGCGTCATCGGCTGCATCTGCTCCGGATCCCATGTTTCCTGTACCGAAGCCGGTGTCCGAACCGAGATCGCAAATAAAATAGCAGCCAGTATAAATAGCCGTTTCATGGTGGGCGCCCCTTCATCCCTGTCATTATATCTCTATTATACACCTAGAGCTCGAGGGCGGACAAAAGTGGCGCACTCGAAAGAAAATGTAATCCTTTACATTTCATAAAATATCTATTACACTAAAGTTAACTGGTAATGACCTCATAACAACTTCCTTGCCAGTTTAGCATTTTGGTCTGGAGGTGAGATTAGCAATTTGGATAAAACAAGCAAAATACCACTATATTTGCAATTAATGGACGATTTAATTAAAGATATTGATACTGGAAAATTAATTGTAAACGAAAAACTGCCGTCTGAACGGGAATTATGCGATGTTAATAACCTTAGCCGTATAACGGTAAGACAAGCACTGCAGGAACTTGAACGTGAGGGTTATATCTACAAGCTTCATGGCAAAGGAACCTTCGTATCGTCAATGAGCTACAACCAAAATCTTGTTAAATTGTATAGTTTTACGGAAGAAATGAAAAAAATAGGTAAAACTCCGACAACCCAGGTTCTCTCATTTCGGGAGATGGCATTAGATGAACGATTGGCAAGTAACATGAATCTGACACCATTGGATGAAGCTTATCAAATTGTACGCCTGCGATTGGCTGACAATGAACCTTTGATGTATGAAACATCCTACGTTCCTAAAAAAATATTCCCGCGTTTAACTGAAAAAGACTTAAATGAACGTCCAATGTACGATATTTTTCTTCAAGATTATCAGATCGGAGTCACCAAAGCAGTTGAACGTTTTTCTGCCACCAGTGTACGCAAAGAGGAAGCGGAACATTTGAACTTACCTGCAGACCATCCGGCAATGCTGGTTAAACGCTTTGCTTATCATGATGATGAATTAATTGAATATACCATTAGTGTGGCCCGTGGTGATAAATTCGACTACACCGTGGAATTAACATGATTGGTATGAACTCTTAATCATTGAACGAAAGCACTTTTAAATTTTTACATTAACTGGTTATAACGACATTACCACAATGAATAATTAATTGGAGGATTGTACATGTTTAATATGACATCTGAGGAATTACGAAACAATAATGCAATCAATACTGCTTCTGAAATCTACCAGCAGCCAACCGTTTGGAAGGAACTTGCTTCGACGCTCTCTGCTCAAAAAGAAGAATTGAATCTTTTTATAAACTCAATTTATGAAAAACATGAGCGTGTCCGTGTGATTTTATCCGGAGCCGGGACATCGGCATTTATCGGCGATACCATTGTACCGGTATTGCGACGCGAAAATAATGCAAACGTACAGTTTGAAGCCATTGCGACAACAGATATCGTTTCAAATCCCGAAGAATATTTGCAAAAGGATTTTCCGACAATCATGGTCTCATTCGCTCGCTCCGGAAATAGCCCGGAAAGTGTCGCAACCGTAGCACTTGGTGAGCAGATAGTCGACCATTTCTACCAGGTGGTCATCACTTGCAATAAAGATGGACAGCTGGCCAAGAACATAAAGAACGATAAAAATTCAGTAACGGTCCTGATGCCGGATAAGGCCAACGACAAGGGGCTTGCGATGACAAGCAGTTTTACGTGCATGCTGATCACTGCCTATTCATTGTTTACTGCAAACGATTTCGATGAGAACGTCATCGCTGATGCGGAAAAATTGATTGAATCCCTGCCAGACAAGCTGAATGAAATTCTCGGATTTGATTTTGGGCGTATTATTTATTTGGGCTCAGGAATGTTGAGTCAGCTGTCTCATGAAGCAGCACTGAAGATGCTCGAATTAACTGCAGGACAAGTTGTCGCCGCCCATGAATCATCACTCGGCTTTCGTCATGGTCCGAAGTCAATCTTAAACGATAAATCGGTTGTCGCTGTATTTATGTCGCAGGATCCATATACACGAAAATACGATTTAGATATTTTACGAGAAATTGCAAAAATAGATTCCGGCATGAAAGTCATTGCTCTTACAGAAAAAGAAGATGCGGAAGTTACTTCTCTAGCTGATTGGACGATTCCGGTTACTGCTGGAAATGATCATACGGCCGGCGATTTCAACCTTGCATTGCTTTACGCCATTTTTGCGCAGTCACTGGCAATGAACAAATCACTGCAGCTTGGCATAACACCTGATAATCCAAGCCCGGATGGCAGTGTGAACCGTGTTGTGCAGGGTGTTACGATCCATGATTACGATAAATAAATGAATAGTTGATTTAATGTCTGTATTTTAAAGATTTAATCAATCAAAAGAGCCAGCATTATCGCTGCAAAAAGGAGCAAGCTTATGATTGAAAATTTATTAAAAGAATCGACCGTCCAACTTCAAGTAGACGCTTCAAACTGGGAAGAAGCTGGTATAAAAGCAGGGAATTTACTTCTTGAAAACAACTATATTAAGGAAGACTATATAAATAGAATGCTTGAAGCCGTTTATGAATACGGTCCATATATCGTCATAGCACCAGGAATGGCATTGTTCCATGCCAGACCTGAAAATAGTGTAAACAATATATGCATGAGTATGATTACTTTGAAAGAACCCGTGGAATTTGGAGCGGGTGATAAAGATCCTGTAAATCTGGTGTTCGCGCTTGGAGCAATTGACCACGACTCTCATTTAAAAGCAATGGCTGAGCTTATGACAATCTTACAGGATGATCAGTTGGTAGCTGATATTAAAAATGAAAAAGATTCAGCTAAAGTATTAGAAATGATTTATCAAACATTAGATTAGGAGGAAACAAAATGTTATATAAAGATTATTTTTCAAGTATTGAAAAGCTCCTTAGTGAAGTGGCTGAAAAAGAAAGTGAGAATATAATCAAAGCAGCTGAATTGATCGAAAAATCAATAAGCGAAGACGGGGTTTTGCATGTATTTGGCTGCGGTCATTCACAAATGTATCCAATGGAGCTGTTTTACCGTGCAGGTGGTTTAGTACCTGTAAATGCTATTTTAACACCTGCGCTTTCGCTGGCTCCTGCCGCTCCCTTAAGTACTTTTGCAGAAAGACAAGAAGGCTTGGCTAAAGTGATCCTTGATAATGAAAACGTTAAAACACAGGACGTTATGTTAATTGTATCCACTTCTGGCAGGAATGCTGTACCAATTGAGATGGCTCTTGAGGCAAAGAATAAAGGGTTAAAAGTAATTGCATTGACTTCGCTGGACTTTTCAAAAGAAGTTAGTTCCAGACATGAAAGTAACAAAAAACTATATCAATTAGCTGATGTAGTTCTGGATAACCATGGAGAGCCAGGCGATGCAATATTGGAAACGCCAGGTGTAGAATCAAAATTTGCTTCCACATCTTCAGTTATTGGATTTACAATACTTCAATCAATTGTCGCACAAGTAATTGAGAATCTTGGTCAAAAAGGTATTGAGCCGCCTATATATGTCAGTTCTAATCTCGATAAAGGCGACCAAATTAATAAAGAGTTTATTGAAAAATACCGTGATAGAATCACTAATTTATAAAGGAGATGAAAGTCATGGAAATAATCACTGTTTGTGGAATGGGATTCGGTACCAGTCTAATGCTTAAGATGACTGTAGACGACATTTTGAATGAGGAAGGGGTAAAAGCTGAAGTGAATGCTTTGGATGTAGGTTCTGCTAAAGGCGGGACAGCTGATTTAATAATGGCATCAGCCGATCTGGAATCATCCCTTGAAAGTGTGGATGTTAGAAAAGTGTTCATTAAAAATTTAACTGACAAAAAAGAAGTGCGGGATAAATTGTTAAATGAATTAGAAGATATGAAAGGCTAACAGTCAAAGATGTAAGTTAAGGGATTGTTCCTTTAGCTTACATCCAAAGTTAGCACAAAATCTTAAATTCAAGAAGGAGGAAATAAGATGGGAATCTTGCAAGCGGTTGCCGAGATCCTTACTGTTCCCGCTATTACTTTGGGTATAGTAGCTTTACTGGGGTTATTGCTGCAGCGCAAACATGCCTCAGAAGTTGTTAAAGGCACAACGAAAACTATACTCGGTATTTTGATTTTGGGAGCTGGTTCTGCTTTAATTGCCGAAAATTTATCCCCCTTTGCCACTATGTTCGAGAAAGCGTTTGGCTTAACAGGTGTGGTACCGGTGGACGAGGCTGTCATTGCTGCTTTGGTAGATTCAGTTGCTGAAATTGGAAGAATGACTTCTTTCATACTGCTTTTTGGTTTTCTTGTAAATATTATTCTAGCACGACTAACGCCATTTAAATACATCTTCTTAACTGGACATATGATGTGGATAATGGCTGGCGCTATAGCATGGGCATTTCATGACTTAGGTGTTTCTGAAACCAACGGCATTCTATTTGGCTCGGTAATACAGGGTATTGTCCTCGTGACACTTCCTGCCATATCACAGCCAATTGTTAGGAAATTAACAGGAAATGATCAGATTGCATATGGTCATTTAACGACAACCGGTGTGGTCGCTGCTGCATACGTGGGAAAAGTTTTTGGCGATAAGAGTAAGGATAGTGAAAAGGTTAAAGTACCTGAGAAGTTCGATTTCTTTAAAGATACAGCTGTTTCTGTTTCATTAATCATGATCGTCATCTATATGATTACTGCCGTTTTTGCAGGACCTGAAATTGTAGGAAATTTAGCCGAAGATCAAAACTATCTGGTTTTCAGTTTATTAAATGCACTTGGATTTGCTGCTGGTGTTTTAGTCTTGCTACAAGGCGTAAGAATGTTTTTGGGAGAAATTGTACCCGCCTTCAGAGGAATTGCCTTGAAAGCAGTTCCGGGAGCTAAGGCTGCTTTGGATGTTCCAATATTCTTTCCATATGCACCTAATGCTTTGATGCTTGGATTCTTATTTTCTGTGGTAGGAATGGTTATAGGAATGCTTGTAGCCACACTATTTGGCACGGTAGTTCCTTTGCCTTCTATCATTGGAGGATTCTTTACTGGCGGAATGGCTGGAATTTTTGGAAACACCGTAGGCGGAAGACGCGGTTCAGTTATTTCCGGAATCGTTTATGGGCTGATACTGACAATACCAGTTGCGCTTTTCTATCCATTGTTTGGTTTAGAAACGTATGGTGTAGAAGGCTTAGCATTCCTTGTACCAGACGGTATAATCGTATTAACGCTAATAAAGCTGTTTTTCGCCCTGAATATACCAATTATTGGTTTCGTACTGGCTATCGTCGGGTTTATTATTCTAAGCGTTATGTTTCGGAATAAAAATAACAACACCCAAACGGAAGAAACAACGTAGGTCAACTCTCAACTAGAATGGTGTAAAGGGGGCTCAATTCCCCCCTTTACTAATTTTATTAACAATTGATGATAAAGGAAGTAATAATCATGGCATATTTCATTAAAGCAGATCGTTTTTTATTAGAGAACGAAGAGAAAAAAGGCGGATATTTACAAGTGGATGACGACTTGTTTGGTTTGTTTGTTAACGAAGTACCGGAAAATGCGACTGTCGTTGACTGGAGCGGCTATACCATTGCACCGGGGTTGTTTGATACCCATATTCATGGCATCAACGGCCACGACATCATGGATGGCACTGTTG
>NZ_DATGTI010000046.1:0-9292 GCF_035301925.1 Lentibacillus sp.
GATGATCGACTCCGCCGGCGCTCCGGCAGCCGCCTGCGAACCCTTCCCGGCTTTTCCGGCCATATGCGTGACCGCTCTGATACCTTCATCACTGGCCGCGTGCGCCAGCTGAAAGCCGCCAATCAAGTCACCGACTGCATAAATGCCAGGCACCGACGTCTGCAGGTTCTGATTGACTTTAACAAATTTGCCGTCAAACGCGACGTCCAAGTCCTCAATACCGGTCAGATTTGGCTGACGGCCGACTGCAACCAGAACGCTGTCTGTTTCAATCGTGTTCTTACCGCCATCTGCTGCCTCAACCTCAACAGCCGCATTCGCACCGCTTTTCCGGAAACCGGTAATCTTAGCACTGGTATGGAACGTAATACCTTTTTTGCTTAGCTCACGCTTCAGATAATCCGACGCATCCGGATCTTCCGTTGGTATAATCCGATCGGCCATTTCAACGATTTCAACTTCCGTATCCAGACTGTTGAAGATGCAAGCAATCTCAAGACCGATGACACCGCCGCCCATAATGACGAGATGCCCCGGCACTTCTTCAATGTCAAAAATCGTGTCGCTCGTATAATAATCGATCTCATCAATGCCTGGCAGCCCCGGAACAAGCGGTTTGGAGCCATTCGCCAGCATGACATTATCAGCCTGAATCGTCTCGGAACCGCTCGCAGACGCAATCGTTACGGTTTTATCTTCCTTAACGGTTCCCATGCCGTCAAAAACATCAATCTTGTTTTGCTTCATCAAACTCTTGATGCCATTTTGCAGTGTCTTAACGACTTTTGTCTTCCGGCTGACCATATCCTTAATCGAAAACGAAAAGTCATTCACCGTGATGCCGTATGTTTTAGCACCCTTGATTTCCTCAATCACTTCAGCATGTTTCAGCATCGTTTTGGATGGGATGCAGCCCCGGTTGAGGCAGGTCCCGCCGAGGTCGCCTCCTGATACGAGAGCGACACGCAAGCCTTCTTTTGCTGCCCGGATAGTTGCGACATAACCGCCGGGGCCTGCGCCGATAATTGCGAGATTATAAGATTTCATCGTGTTCACCCCTTATATCAAAAGGCCGTATGGATTTTCCAGCCGCTCTTTCAAATCGGTCAGGAATGCCGCAGCTGGTGCACCATCGATTGCCCGGTGGTCGAATGACAGGCTGAGTACCATCATTGGCCGCACTTCAACTTCGCCATCGACTACGACTGGTTTTTCGACAATACGTCCGACACCCAGAATGGCTGTTTCCGGCGGATTGATAATTGGTGTGAATCCATCAATCGCGTACATGCCCAAGTTGCTGATTGAGAATGTGCTGCCGGTCATTTCATCAGGCGTCAACTTGTTGTCGCGGGCTTTTTGACCCAGCGTTTTGCTCACTTTAGTCAAATCAGCCAAGCCTTTATGGTTTGCTTCTTTGACAGACGGAACAATCAGACCGTCCTCGATAGCAACAGCCAGTCCGATATTAACGTGTTTATTCAATACAATTTCGTTGTCAACAAGCGATGCGTTGACACGCGGATGTGCTTCCAGTGCCTGAGACGTTGCTTTCATTAAAATTTCCGTATATGACAATCTGAAGCCAGTTTGCTTTTCGATAATCGGCAAGAGTGATTTCCTGACATCGATCACATGTGTCATGTCAACTTCGCTTGTGAGCGTGACATGCGGAATCGTGCTGGTGCTCTGAACCATTTTATCCGCTACAGCTTTGCGCAGACCTTTCAGTTTGATGCGCTCGGCGTCTTCATCCGGCGCGCCCTGTCCAGCCGTTGATGCAGCTGTATGCTGAAGCACGTCATCTTTGCGCACTTTGCCATGGGGGCCTGACCCCTCGACCGCCGACAGATCAACACCCTGATCATCAGCAATTTTTCCGGCAAGCGGGGTGGATTTCGTGCTGTCGAGCGCGTCTTTCACATCCTGCTCGTGAATACGTCCTTTAGGTCCCGAGCCTTTGACGGATGCCAGCTCAATGTTGTTTTCACGGGCAACGCGGCGAGCTGCAGGTGTGGCGCGCACTTTGCCGCCATCCGCGACATCCTGATCCGCGTCCGCACCTGATTCAGCAGCTGCTGGCCCCTTAGAAGTTTCCTTAGCTTCAGCCTGTGCACCTTCACCGCCGTCATCACCGGCTGCAGGAGGTTCCTCAGGTACTTCCTCATTTTCCTCGCCGACATAGCCGATCACGGCGTTGACCGGGATTTCGGCATCTACATCATAATAGCGTTTCAAGAGCACGCCGTCTTCATATGACTCCACTTCGATATTTATTTTATCAGTCATGATTTCAAATAACGGTTCCCCGGTTTCAACCGGGTCGCCTTCTTCTTTAAACCACTGCAGCAGTGTCCCTTCTTCCATGGTACTGCTGAGTTTCGGCATAAATACTTCTTTCGCCATTTCGGACCCCCCTTATGCCTTGTTGAGTGTTTCTTTTACGGCTTGGATGATATTCGGAACTTGCGGTACGTGCAGTTTTTCCAGCTCTGGGTTATATGGAACCGGTGACTCGGCACCGCCCAAACGTTTGATGGGTGCATCGAGAAAATCAAATGCATCACTTTCGGCGATCATGCTGGCGATCTCACCGCCATATCCGCCGCGTTTCACCGCTTCATGGACGACCACCGCACGGCCGGTTTTGGAAACAGATTTGACGATTGTTTCCGTATCAAGCGGTACCAGTGTGCGCGGATCGATCACTTCAACGCTGATGCCCTCTTTTTCCAATTCTTTGGCGGCTTCAAGTGCGCGGCCAACCATGACAGCTGTTGCGACAATGGTGACGTCCGTTCCTTCGCGTTTCACGTCTGCTTGGCCGAGCGGAATGCTGTACTGTTCTTCAGGTACATCCGATTTTGTGCCATAAAGTGTTTTATGCTCATAGAAAATAACCGGGTTGTCATCATCCATTGCAGCTTTCAGCAGTCCTTTGGCATCATAACCTGTTGATGGCTGGACCACTTTCAGCCCTGGCACATGCGCGACCCATGCTTCAAGACTTTGTGAGTGCTGAGCAGCAGCGCCTGTACCGGAGCCACTCGGCGTACGCAATACCATCGGAACCTTGCCTTTACCGCCGTACATGTAACGGATTTTAGCTGCCTGGTTCGCCATTTGGTCCATCGCAATTGTAATGAAATCGGAGAACTGCAGCTCAACGATCGGGCGCATGCCTGTCAGCGCTGAACCGACTGCAGCTCCGGCGATACCAGATTCGCTGATTGGCGTGTTGCGCACGCGCTCGGGACCGAACTCCTCGATCATGCCACGGGTGACACCGAACGCACCGCCATAGACACCAATATCTTCACCTAAAATATAAACATCATCATTTTTGCGCATTTCCTGACTCATTGCTTCACGTACTGCTTCTGAATAGGTAATCTCTCTCATCGTAATCCCCTCCTATGCGTAGACATCCGTCAGTAAGTCTTCTTCGGTTGGCATTGGGCCGTTTTCAGCAAACTCAACCGCATCTTCAATTTCCTGTTTGGCATCTTTGCGGATTTCTTCAGCTTTTTCTTCCGTTATGATGCCTGCTTCAACGAGTACGCCTCTGAAGCGTTTGATTGGATCTTTCGCTTTCCATTCGTTTTCTTCTTCGCGTGTGCGGTATTTCTTCGCATCACTTTTCGAGTGGCCTTTCCAGCGGTATGTTTTTGCTTCGATCAATGTCGGACCTTCACCGCTGCGTGCGCGTTCAATGGCATCATGTGTTTTGTTCATCATATCGACAATGTCGTTTCCGTCAGCGACAACGCCTGGGATACCGTATGCTTGCGCGCGATCGGCAATATTTTCGACGTTTGTCATTTCTTTAACCGAACCGGACATGCCGTACTGGTTGTTTTCACAGACAAAAATGACCGGTAAATTCCAGACAGAAGCCAGGTTAACCGCTTCGTGGAAACTGCCTTCGTTTGTCGCACCGTCACCAAAGAAGCAAACTGTTATATAGTTTTGCTTTTTCATGTGGGCTGTCAGTGCTGAACCAACTGCGAGCGGAATGCCGCCTGCCACAATACCGTTAGCGCCCAGGTTGCCGATATCAATGTCGGCAATATGCATGGAACCGCCTTTACCTTTACAGTAGCCGTTCGTCCGGCCAAACAATTCCGCCATCATTTTGTCGGAAGTTGCACCCTTGGCAATACAATGGCCGTGCCCGCGGTGAGTACTGGTGATTTTGTCTTCATTATCGAGCAACGCACAGGCACCGGCAGCGCTTGCTTCCTGGCCGACCGCCAAGTGAGTGGTACCATGAATCATGCCTTTGGCGAAAAATTCATCCACTTTTTCATCAAAATACCTGATGACCCACATTTGTCTATATAAATCTACTAACTTATCCTGACTGACTTCAGGGACGAGCGTCACATCTTTTGTCAATTCCATTATGCTCACTCCTTGTTTTACATTTGTTCATTATTGTTACGTTTGTAATTTTAGTATAAACCGTTTTCCTGATCGGGTCAAATCAATCGCTCGATTAAACTACCTTCAGAAAAGACCCCTGATGCTATTCAGAGGCCTATTTCACACGTTCTATTGTTTATCCTGCAGTGCACGCAATTTCCAGATCGTCGATTCGTTTGTCTGCTCGACATCGTCATAGGTGATTATGTCACCTTTTTTGACGGCTTTCGTCATTTTTACATTTTTATCAACAAGACCGATTGGCAGCAATTTGTCTTCTTTTGCTTCATCAGCTTTCAGAAGTTTGCCGTAAACTGAGTAGCCGCCGATGCCATCAAGATAGTCGCCTTCAGCGAGGTCTTTTTTCGCAACAGCAACCGTTTCACCTTGCAATCCATAGTGCGGTGCAATCGTCGGTTCTTTGTCAAAATATGCTTTGGCAATGGATAACGGTGTTTCCAGACTTGTCAGGTGGTATGGGCGGTACAAGACATAGTTAGGTCCGTCACCCATTTTCAGGTATTTCATTTCAGCATTGACTTCCTCTTTATCGGAAGCAATGATGGCAAATACGCCCGGTGCGACACCGTTAACGAAGTCAACTACCTGCCGGCCGTTCAGCTTGCCGCCTTTGTCCTTTTCGATGAAAATACTAGGCAGATCTGCCACTTTGCCTTCAAAGCCGTGCATGCCTGGTTGATCCGGTGCAAATCCAGTAGCGTTGGCTACACAATTCATTTCAACCATTGTTTTGGTGCCGTCCTGGAATGATGCCAGCATTTTCGGACTGGATCCTTTTTTCGCCGCTTCCTCAGCCGTAACATCCGGGTTGGATTCAAGGTTCAATGGATTGTTTTTCCCTTTACCCAATGCGACCACTTCAAAGCCCATGGCATCGGCAAAGTCATATAATTCCATGATTGCCCCTGGCTCATCACCGGCAGATCCCGTGTAGATAACACCACTGGCATCAGCCATTTTCTTCAATAACGGGCCAACTGTAACATCCGCTTCCACATTGAGCATGACAATATGTTTATTGTTTAAAATCGTATCCCACGCAATTTCAGCACCCATATTAGGAACACCCGTTGCGTCTACAACAACGTCGACCTCCGGAAGTGACGTCACCAATTTGCTATCTTTTGTTGCCACGACCTGATCGCGGCTAAGCGCGCCTTGTGCTTTTTCCATATCATCGGTGACGACAATGTTTGCTGAATGGATGCCGGCATTGTTATAGGCATTTTCCACATTTTCAATTGCCAAATCGGCTGTAATCACAACACGCATGCCTTTCATGCTTTCAATCTGGGAAATCATCCCTCTGCCCATCTGCCCTGCGCCGACAAGGCCAACCTTGATATAAGATCCTGATTTTTCTAAGTTTGCTAGTTTGCGGTTAATTCCTAACATGATGACTCACTCCTCAAATGATTTTTCGCCGCATATAACGGTCAGTAACCTGCCAAAATACGGCGGCCAACTGACCCTAAATGCCCGACTTGCTCAACTAACATTCAGTGGGAAAACCACCCACTGAAGAAGTTTCGCTTTTATCTCGTAAACGAAATGGTAGAATTCACACTGATTTCCGGGATTGGCTTGGCTTCAAGACAAACTGTACCAGGCAAATCGGAACTTGATTCCCCATTAAAATGGAATGTCGCATGACCCAAATCTTTCATGGTTTCATTGGCTTTATCGCCAACGAATAAAATATCAAAAGCTTCCCCGTCAATGACCATTTGATCACCGGCTTTTATTTCCTCAGAAATGGTATCACCGTCGTGCACGTAGGCGATGCTTTTCAAATCTGCCGGGACGGTATGATTAAATAAAATAATCATGTTTTCCTCTGTCATTAACGGGGCATCAGAGCCAACCTCGACAACATTCACGTTATAATAGGCATTTGCCATGTTATTCGCCTCCAATATCATTTATTTAAATATTTTTACATTTGTTCCATATTGTAACATAAGTAAAGTGATTTGCAATTTGATACCCTCTCTTTTAGAAGAGGGCATCGGTTTTAGCTATAAAGCCCGAAGCTTGCGAAGTACGCAATGACAACCGCAGCCGGGCCTGTAATCAGTCTTGAGAAAAGGACTGCGGGAACACCCACTTCGATGGTTTCCGGTTTTGCTTCCCCAAGTGTCAGTCCAACCGGAACAAAGTCAGTACCTGCTTGCGGGTTAATCGCAAACAATGCAGGCAATGTCATTTGTGCCGGAATATTGCCTTTTCCAACTTCAACCCCAATCAGAACACCGACAACCTGAGCAATGACTGCCCCTGGTGCAAGCAGCGGTGAAATAACCGGAATCGAACAAATCAGGGAAAGAATTAACATTCCGACCAGCGAGCCGGCTAATGGTGAAACCCAGTTGGCGATTAAATCACCGATCCCGGTGTAAGTGATAATCCCCATCAGCACACTGACAAACGCCATAAATGGCAGGATGTTCTTAATAATTGTATCGATTGTGTCACGACCAGCCTGGAAAAAGGTACTGACCACGAAACCGACTTTATCACCGAGCACTTCAATGATACGGTTAACCGAATTTTTCTTTTTGTTTCCGTCACTTCCCTCTTTTGCTGCTACTTTCTCCTTAGCTTCTTCCTTTGTGCGTTTAGCGACATCTTTATCCAGCAATGATTCGTTTACTTTTGGGTCATCAGCTCCATCATTTGATGCTTCCGACTGACTTACTTCTGCGGAATCATCAGCTGCTTCAACATGATCGGTTGTGACACCGGATACAAAATTCGTTTCCTTAATAAATTTTGCCAGAGGGCCGGATGGTGAATTACTGTAGACATTAACGGTCAGGACACCCATTTTCGGGTAGACGCCGCTTCTCGCTGTACCGCCGCAATTGATGACAGCACAGGCCATTTCTTCCTTTTCGACTGATTTTTCGAACCTGTCTACTGCTATACCACCCGTTTTATCCGCTATCTCCTGGGCGACCGGATGAATACCGCCGCCGGTTACTGATACAATATATTTTTGCTCATCTGTTGGCTTGATGACCAGCGGGCCACCCCAGCCTGAGCCACCTTTTGTCACTTTCGCTGCCTTATAGTCACTCATTTGTTATCCTCCTCACTAATCTTGTCCTATGCTGCGGCATTTTCATTTCGTTCTCTGTTTTTGATCATGCGGTTGGTTATATACTCGGTCACAACACCTCTCAGCAGCATCACAACGATACCGACAAGCAGGAACCGCAATGCCAATGGTCCTGTTGAAAGACCAAGCTGTGTAATCCCGGCTGCGACACCAGTGTAAACGAACAGTTCAGCCGGATTGGCGTGTGGAAAAAGTCCTGTTACCGGGTGTACGAACGAAACCGTTGAATCGTAAAAAGCAGGTTTTTTATTCTCCGGCAAAAAGCGACCGAATGTATAACACATCGGGTTTGTCAGGAAGAATACCGCCAAAAATGGAAAGATCGTATATCTCAGGAAAAAATATTTGGTACATTTCTGGGCAAAGGCAAAAACTCTTTCTTCACCAATAAACTTGACTAAAGCGTTAACAGCTGTGATCAAAGCAATCAGTAATGGAATAATATCGGTAACCATGCCCATAAACGTGTCGCCACCTTCCTGGAACATACCGATAAAGCCTTCAGCAAGCGAAATTAAGAAATCCATGCTTCATTCCCCTCTCGTTTTTTCATTTCTTTGTTTATCATGTCAATCGCATTTGTGAGTGCGATGTGTTCCTTTTTTGGAAGAAAATTGACGAATTTGCTTTCTTCCAGATTCAGACCAATTAATTTCTTCATATCTCTGAATCTGGCAAAAACCGTCAATCCTTTCATAACCTTTGCGTCAGTTATACGGGAATTGTCATCACATACCAGAACGATGATCGCCCCGGTACCGAACCACTTTTTGTAATAACCGGTTCCCAGAAAACCGCTGTCCCGCCTGCTGAGTTTCCCGATTTCAGATTGATAGTGTTTCACCTGAAAGTGGGTTAATAGAAACTGTAACGCCCAAATTGATGCAAAAACGACTATAAATGTCCCCCACATTTGTCGGCACTCCTTTTACAATTGTTTTGGGTAATAATTTTTGTAAACTTATAATAAAGCGCTTTCAATAAAAAGTCAAGACGATTGTCCTAGAAATTTTAAAAATGTTCGAGGGTAGAACACTTTTTTAATAGATTTTCTGCTGTTTGTTCATCCGTCACCAGTATATTTGCCAGTCCGGAAGTTAAAGCCGTATGCAGACTATCTGTTTTATGCTCCCCTTCAGCAATTGCCATTACCTCGGGGGTTTCGCGGATCTCATCAGGACTAAGACCAACAATCCGGTCATTGATTGGGTGTTCAACGATTTGTCCATCTGCATCAAAAAACCACGAGTTAAGGTCCCCTTCAGCACCGGCCGCTTTCAACGACTCAATATCCTTTGTGTTAAGGTAGCCCATTTCAATCGCAGTTGTTTGCTGAGTCAAGCTGCCGACACCGACAATCGCGAAATCCACACTGCTTCCTTCATCAAGGACAGCCGCCACATCCTTGGACTGGACTAATTGCTGTTTCATCTCGACGCTGTCTGCTATGGCAGGCGCGTACACATACGACGAACTTGCATTAAGCTGTTGGGCAAGCTGGAAAGCGAGATGGTTCGAATGGTATGCCACATGGCTCTGGCCCATTCCACCAATTAACGGGACAATATGCACATGCGGCTGTTCGTCGCTCTGAAATTCTTCTGCCAGCGCGTAAATTGATTTTCCCCACGAGATCCCCATTGTTTGAATATGACTTAACTTTTTGGCCAAATAAGCGGATGCTGCCTGACCCATATCACGATGAATCATCTCGGTATTTTTATT
>NZ_DATGTI010000047.1:0-32493 GCF_035301925.1 Lentibacillus sp.
ATGCCTGGTGTTCGCATTGATTGTCAAAAACAGATGGTGACGCATCACGTACATCGCGATCCGAAACAATCCCGATAACCTGCTTTTCATCATCCACAATTGGTATGTGGCGGATATGATTCTCTTGTAACAGCCGTAATGCTTCCACTATAGTGGCCGTTGGTGGAAGCGTTGTAACTTCCGTCTTCATGACTTTCTCTACAAGCACTATAACCCCTCCCTCATATTGCGGTATTTTTCCCGCTGTAAAAAGCGCAATTTATCAAATCGTTTGATGGATTCCTCCGGTACGTTCCTGCCAATCCGGACCATGAGACAGTTAGCCGGATGGGAGATAATTTCAGGGTCATCAGTAGGTGCAGGCATCAGTCCGCCTGCTGCCATCATTTTCTCCATCATTTTCCGATAATCCCAGACACTCATACGCATTTCATCAAGATCCCAATGCCAATAATATTCAGTGGAGATGACAATATAATTTTCCATATACGCATCCATCATCGAAACTTTCAGTAATCCGGATGCGACGCCGGCACCGCGATAGGCCGGAATGACTTCAACAGCCCCCAATTCAATCAGGTTTTCCATATTGAATTTTGACCAGCGTTCAAGTGGATCCGGATGCAAATAGGTCACATAGCCGATGATTGTATCTTCCGTTCTGGCAATTATAATCCGCCCCTCGGGAAAATCAGCAATGCTCAAAATAGCGTCGAATTGTTTTGGTGCGGGACGAAATGCCGTTAATTCCTCATGAAAACGATACTTTTTAATCTCTGATGATGGAAGCGGTCCTTCGATAATGATCGTGCTGTTAGGTGTATCACGTGTCGCTGAATGATATGTTTTTGTATGATCCATCTTTTCACCATCCTCATATGGGATAACCATAACGTTTTCATTACGTTA
Organism: Lentibacillus sp.; assembly: GCF_035301925.1. GTDB lineage: Bacteria > Bacillota > Bacilli > Bacillales > Amphibacillaceae > Lentibacillus. The sequence goes on from NZ_DATGTI010000047.1 coordinate 910, forward strand.
ATTATACAGGATTTTGAATGAGATTTTTAGTAGGAGCTGGAAAATTTGATAAAAAATAAGGGGGAGATTCCCCCTTACGTTTTAATCACCGCTATTGCTGTTGTCATCATCTGTATTTTCTTCTTCATTGTTCTCGCTGCCTTCACCGTTATCTCTGCCGCTATCGCGATTATTACCGCCGTTATTTCCCTCACCGGTATCTTCATCTGAATCCTCGCTGGCTCTTTCAGTATCTTCTTCTGGCTCCGATTTATCATTAGACCCGGCAACATCACCGACAACAACTTCATTGGATGCTGACGATTCCAATCCAAAATAGTCGACGGCTTTCACATGATACACGGCATGATTGTCAGGAGCGGTAAAGCTTGTCCCGGTTGTGCTGCCAACAAGGTTAAAGGAACCATCCGGGTTGTTGGCCCGGAAAATCCGGTAGCCAACAACATCATTGCTGCCTGAACTGTTCCAGGACAGTTCATTGCCTGAAGCCGAGATGGAACCAGGAGCAGCAGGGTTTTCCCCATCATCTTCAATCACATTACTGCTGACTTCAGATTGCGGCAATCCAATCTTTTCCCATGCTTCTCGGTTGGTTCGTGGGAAGAGAATGGATAGATCACCAAGTTTGTCATAGCCTTTTCGTTTCAGAAATTCGGGATTGAACGTCAGCCCATCCCCTTCAACAAATTCATCAGGTGTTTTTTCGCCAGCTATGACGGCACTGCCATTGACCATGACATAGGACCCCCGGATAAGGCTGTCATCTTCTTCAGTCGGTACATATTTGGCATTAAACAAATCGGTTCGAACCAGGCCTGCTTCCTCACACAACTCTGACGGCAGCATACCGGAAATGGCGCAATAGCTTCGTGATACGATGCCATCCGGACGTTCAAAACTTTTATCCGGCGCAACCAAATCAGGATTTATGTTTGACGCTGCATTGACCAGTTCGGCCCATAATTTCTGGGTTCGCTGGCTGTAACTTAAAGAACATGAAGGGCATTGAATGCTTTTTCCTTCCTCGTAGCCAATCCACACACCCATCGACACATTCGGGTTAACACCGACAAACCAGGCGTCTTTGTATTTCTGGGAAGTACCGGTTTTGCCTGCCCAGTCAACACCGCTGTGTTTAATCTGTGAATTCAGGTATGCGCCTGTACCCCGATCAATCACATCACGCATGATGTCCAGTGTCAGGTAGGCTGTTTCAGGTGAAAACACTTCGACAGGATCAGGTTCGTGTTCATATATGACATTACCGTCCTGGTCGGTAATTTTTTCGATCATATAACCGTCAGCAAATTTTCCGTTGTTGCCAAGTGTAGAGAATGCATTCACGTTTTCCTCGACCGTGACACCTTTAGTCGTGGCACCTATTGCAAGAGAAAGGTTGGCATACTCTTTATCCCCGATCGTTGTAAAGCCCATCGGTTTGAGAAATTCACTTACAGGATCCTGGTCATTGATCCGGCTGTACACATCAACTGCCGGAATGTTATAGGAATTGTAAAGAGCTTTCCTGGCCGAAACAATCCCATGATATCCACCGCCATAGTTGTTAAGTGTGTAGCCGCCCGCAAAGGTTTTTGGCACATCGGCTATCGGTGTGCCGGGCTGGATGACACCTTTTTCAAACGCTGGTGCGTACGCAAGAATCGGTTTCATTGTACTGCCATTAGAACGTTCAGCCTGTGTCGCATAATTAAATTGGTTATCCTCATTGTAATCTCGTCCGCCGACAAAGCTGATGATCCGTCCGGTGTCGTTTTCCATCAGGATTCCGCCTGTTTGTATTGGCTGTGTTTTTTTAACTTGTTCACCTGTTTCGGGATCTTCCACATAGCCGGTCCAGTCCGGTCCATAGTATTCATAGTTTTGTGCGATTTCCCTGAATGCATCGTGCGTGTCTTTGTCAATGGTTGTATGAATTTGATAGCCATTTCTTCTTAATGCACGATCAGCCAACACACTGTATTCTTCTTTCAGTGCTTCATCATTATTTAAATCTTCCATTGAATAGCCGTCTTCTTTGGCAAGGTGTTCCATAATAATGTCACTGGCGCGTTTTTCGGCTTCATATGTCAAGTATGGATATTTTTCAGCTGGTGACTTAAATTCCTCCATAAAGTCAGCGGATATGTCATATGCCAATGCTTCATCATATTGTTCTTTCGTAATATAATCCGATTCATACATTCTGCTTAATACTGATTTCATCCTGTTCAGTCCAGGCTGCAAACCTGCTTCATCCTTTAACCCACCACTGTTTTTAAAAGGGGTGTAGTAGGATGGACTTTGCGGCAAACCGGCAAGATACGCCGCCTGGGGTAAATTGATTTCAGAAGCGTCGATCCCGAATATGCCCTGTGCAGCAGTTTGGATACCGGCGATGTTGCTGCCTGATGCATCACGTCCATATGGGACAATATTCAAATAAGCTTCCAGAATTTCATCTTTTTCAAAAAAACGTTCAAGACGCATAGCAATTAAAATTTCTTTTGCTTTGCGTTCGAATGATACTTCGTTCGTCAGTATCTGGTTTTTTACAAGCTGCTGTGTCAGCGTACTCCCGCCGGACTGTATTGGCGAATTTGTCACTTGCTGTACAAGCGCCCGTACAATAGCTTTCGGAACGATACCTTCATGTTCGCTGAAATACTCGTCTTCTGTTGCAATGACTGCATCTTTCAGAACGTCCGATACATTTTCAAGTGAAACTTCTTCCCGGTAAATGTCAGAACGAATATCACCAATATATTTGTCATCAGCGAAATAAAGTGATGACGTTTCTTCATAGTTATAAATATCTTTCTCCATACTTTCATAGTCGCGTACCGGTTCATCCTTGACGAGTGACGCAAAATATCCGGCACCGACCCCGCCGGCAAAAACCCCGCCGATTACTGTGATAATCAGGAAAAATAATAAAACACTCCAAACGACATCGTAGCTGATGCGTGACGTCTTCTGAATTTTGCCTGTTTTCCAGAGTGACTTTGCTTTATCAGCATATTGATGCGATTTGAGGTTTCCCCAAAGTGATTTAAACTTATGTATATATTTTTGGATTAATTGCTTAATATCCATTCGTAAACCTCCCCTTAAACCAAATCCATTATAGCACAGCAGGAAAACCAATTGAATAAAGATTTCCAATGTACATATTGCATTTGTGTTACATTTATGGTATGAATAGAAAATAATAAATATCAAGAACGCTGAAGGATTGCAGTAGTTGTGCAAGTCCCTTTCACAGAGATCCGGCGGGTGGTGCGAGCCGGAATATACTTGCAGGCGAATTACAATCTGGAGTTTCTTCTTTCGATTTTTTGGTATTGAAAGAAGACGGTGGCAAAGCATCGTTAACAACCCTGAGTGGCATGAATGAATGCAACAAGGGTGGTACCGCGAGATGAACTCGTCCCTTATTTTGAGGGGCGGGTTTTTATTATTTTTGGAATGGAGTGGAGACAGTATGGACATTTTACAGGATCTGGATAATAGAAATTTAATTCAGCAAACAACCGACAGGGAAGCATTGCAAAAACACCTGAACGAAAATCAGGTGACACTATATTGCGGTTTTGACCCGACCGCCGACAGTCTGCATATCGGACATCTGTTGCCAATCATTATGCTGAAGCGATTCCAGAAAGCAGGTCATAAACCGATTGCGCTGATTGGCGGGGGAACGGGCATGATTGGAGATCCAAGTGGTCGATCAACCGAGCGTTCCCTGAATGAATCATCCGTTGTACATGGCTACAGTGAAAAAATCAAACAGCAGCTTGCGAGACTGCTCGACTTTGATAACGGGCCAAATGCCGCCGTTGCCCGGAACAATCATGACTGGCTTGGCAATATGACGGTTATTGATTTTCTGCGTGACGCGGGCAAACATTTTGGCATCAATTACATGCTCGGAAAAGAATCGGTGTCCGCCCGTATTGAACAGGGCATTTCCTATACAGAATTCAGTTACATGATTTTGCAATCGCTTGACTTCATGAAGTTATATGAACAGGAAAACTGTACATTGCAAATCGGTGGCAGTGACCAATGGGGTAATATCACGGCTGGTATGGAACTAATCCGCCGTTCCCGTGAGAACGAAGATGACGATGTTAATGTATTCGGACTGACGCTGCCATTGATTACGAAAGCTGATGGTACGAAATTCGGCAAAACAGCAGGCGGTGCGATTTGGCTTGATCCGGAAAAAACAACCCCATATGAGTTTTATCAATTCTGGATCAATACCGATGACCGTGATGTCATGAAGTTCCTTCGTTATTTTACGTTCCTGGAAGAGGATGAGCTGCAGGAACTGCAATCTGAACTTGAAAATAATCCGGAAAAACGGCTGGCCCAAAAACGTTTGGCTGAAGAAATGACGGTCATGGTGCACAGTCAGAAAGCACTGGAACAGGCGCAAAAAATCACAGATTCCCTATTCAGCGGTGATCTGAAAGACTTGTCGGCCGCAGACATTGAACAAGGATTCAAAGATGTACCGACATATGAAGCGTCCAGGGAAGACATCGGTTTGATTAATCTGCTTGTTAACGCATCAATTTCATCATCCAAACGCCAAGCAAGGGAAGATATCAAAAACGGTGCAATTTACATCAATGGTGAGCGCCAGCAGGACCTGCAGTATGTTGTGACTGAAACAGATCGCATTGATGATCAATTTACCATTATCCGCCGCGGGAAGAAGAAATACTTCCTGGTGCGTTTCAGCTAAAGACCATGAAATAAACTTATTAATTCAAGTAAAAAGGCGTACTAAAGACGACACAGATTATTCATTTTTTTCAAAAGAGGCTGAGCCACCAGAGCCTAATTTGATGTTTGCCCGTCTTGTGTGATAATACATGCAGTAATGGTATCCTTATAAATATCCAAACCACACGCTCGTTCGATCATGACAGCCAGAACATCCTCTCTGCGGCACTTATGATTGGCGGCTGGTGCAACAACCAGAATAGGGTTAATCTACCATGCGTGCTTCCCAAAGAGGGAGCACAATCGGTGGTGCACCGTGGTCTTTGGAGTCAGACTACAATAACGGGCTCCAACGCACCATAGTAATACGACCTTTCTCGCCAGCCGTAGAACCAATATCGGCAATCCGAACCATCTTCATTCTCTGTGGTGAAGCGCTGGTTTTTGTGCTGCATTGTATGACTATAATCGAAGTGAATTTGGATTTGGGGGCATGAAAATGATTTTTTTATGCCCCTTTTTGAGATCTCGTATCGATTATATAAGTAGAAGAAGGTTTACTTGGAAGGAGACTTTATTTAGCTGCGTCGCCTTAAACAAAATAATCAAACAACAATTCGTATGACTGCAGCAATGGCAGCTACTGAACTGATTCCCGTAGCTATTATCCATTTCAATAATTTGACTTGAGTAGCTTGAAGGGTTGCTTCCACTTTTTTATGAAAATTGTTTAATTCAGCTCTTGTAATCAGCTCTTTCTCTTTAATCAATTCATCCATTTTTACGATGACATCTTTCGTATCTGCTTTTGATTCTAATGATTGTTCCAATATTTTCAGCCGGGCTTCTATTTCGTAAAATCTTGAGTCATAACTTTTCTGTTCATGGTGTGAATCCCGAATCGTCATCACTCCTTTCCCTGACGATCCTTCACGCTTACGATATATTATTCAAATAGAATGTAAAATGGAAAGGCAGTTAATTGAAAGTGATTGCCTCATTTTAATTAAGTTATTTTATTAATCATGGTCTTTTTGTTGTCCTGGATTCAGGTGAACAATAATGATGTATTTATTAAAAACAAAAGCTGGATGGAGGAAATAGGAAGATGCTGTGGGTTTGAAAAGTGGAAAGCAAAAATAAAAGGGGGAAAAGTCATCCCCCCCTTAATTTTTGCACATTAAGCAGCTTTCTGTAAATCTGCTTCAACCCTGTCTATTTTATTCTGTTTCGCTTTCCGGAAAAACCAAACTGTAAAGATAGCGGTCAGAATGATTCCGCCAATATGCGCTATTTGGAATGGCAGCTTGAAGCCGATTTGCGCATTCAATATATATACAAGGACCATGTCGGTAATGAATAATGCCGGAATGAGCGACATCCAATAGTTTTTTTCTTTCATAAGCAAGTACATGGTGCCAATCCAAAGTGCAAGAGCTGCTGTTGATTGGTTTGCCCAGGAAAAATAACGCCATAAAATATTAAAGTCAATTTGTGTCAGTATGATAGAAATAACAAATAACGGGATTGCTATGACCAAACGATTGGTCACTTTTTTCTGAGTCAATTTTATATAATCGGCTATAACGGAACGGGCTGCACGGAACGCTGTGTCACCCGATGTGATTGGCAGTACAATAACACCTAATACCGCAATGGTACCGCCAACTGCTCCAAGCAGGGTCGTCGATGCTTCATTCACTACAGCAGAGGCTGTCCCTTCATTAATAAGCGCATTTAATTCTTCACCATGGAAAAGACTCATCGATGCGGCAGCCCATATCATAGCGATTATACCTTCCGCAATCATCATGCCGTAGAAAACATATCTGCCCTGTGATTCTTTTTGAACTGTACGGGAAATAAGCGGTGATTGTGTCGCATGGAAACCAGACAGTGCACCACAGGTAATCGTTAAAAAGAGCATCGGGAATATTGGCAGATTTTCCGGATGCATGTTTTCCAGACTAAGTTCAGGTATTGCTGAGCCATTTCCCGATGTGAACATCGCAATGCCAACACCGATTGTACCGATAAGGAGCACGGACCCAAGGATTGGATACAGTCTTCCAATAATCTTATCAATCGGCAAAATGGTAGATAACAAGAATTAAAGAAAAATGATTCCTAAAATAATCCACAGTGCCACATGGCCATCAAGCAATATATGAAGCAGCGAACCGGATGTTGTTGCAAATACTGTTCCTACCAAAAGGAGGAGCAATAATGCAAATGCATTGACAAGGTGCCTGGAAAATTTCCCTAAAAACTTTCCAGCGAGTTCCGGTATATGTGCCCCTTTGTTGCGAATCGATATCATACCCGTTAAATAGTCGTGAACGCCGCCCGCAAAAATGGAGCCAAGCACAATCCATATAAATGTAACAGGACCAAATAAGGCACCCATAATTGGTCCGTATATCGGGCCTGTCCCCGCAATATTAAGCAATTGAATCATGGCGTTTTTTTGCTTTTTCATTGGAACAAAGTCAACACCGTCCTTATTCGCAATGGCTGGTGTTTTGCGTGAATCATCTATTCCAAAATTTTTTTCGACAATTTTACCGTATATGAAATAGGCGGTAATGAGCAGTCCGATACTGATGAAAAAGGTTATCATGTTGTTATCCCCCTGTGTAAATCTAGTTGATTGAAAACGATTGCAAAAAAATTATATACCATTTAACGAAAAAGTTCAAATAAATTTCATAAAATTGCAGAATAAAGCTTATAAGCAAAATACTCTTGGACAAACGATATATCTTCTGAGGCGGTGTCATTGACAACGCAGGAAAAGGAGGACTTAAAATTTTGTTGGTAATCATGATTTATGAATCATATGTATCCTAAAACTGATAAATTAAAACGTTATCATGATACATACATATTTGGCAGTTTAAACGGTATAACACATGTTGTTTCTTTACTTTATAAATATAAAATCCCCAAAACCTTTAGATACCAAAGGTCTGGGGATTTTAACCAGTGAAGCGATTCTATTAACGAGAGTAGTACTCAACGATGAGCGCTTCGTTAATTTCAGCCGGCAGTTCGGAACGCTCAGGATAACGTGTATACGTTCCTTCCATCTTATCTTCATCAAATGTGACGTATTCAGGGACGAAGTTGTTGACTTCGATGGCCTCTTTGATGATATCAAGGTTTTGTGATCTTTCACGTAAACCAATAGTCTGACCTGGTTTCACACGATAGGACGGGATATCCACTCGTCCGCCGTCGACTGTTACGTGACCATGGTTTACCAGCTGACGTGCCTGGCGGCGTGTACGAGCCAGGCCAAGACGATAAACCAGGTTGTCCAGGCGGGATTCAAGCAAGATCATGAAGTTTTCACCATGAACCCCACTCATTTTGCCCGCTTCATTAAACAGGTTAAGGAATTGACGCTCATTAAGTCCGTACATGTAGCGGAGTTTTTGCTTTTCCTGCAGCTGCAGACCATATTCAGACATTTTCTTGCGCTGATTGGGTCCGTGCTGTCCCGGAGCGTAAGGGCGTCGATCGAGTTCCTTGCCTGTTCCGGTTAATGAAATGCCGAGGCGGCGTGATTTTTTCCAGTCTGAACCGGTAAATCGTGCCATAGGACATTTCCTCCTTTATGAGTTGATTTGCATAAAATAAACGACCGTGTTCCTGAACATTGTCCATTTTGTTTTCATGTACCATCGCTCCAGCAGCAGAGAGTTACACGATACACCTCTCTATAAGTAAACTATGGAGAGGAACAAAATGGGGCCAATGCCGGTTCACATAGGCTACCTTTTTATTTTACACAACGAACAGTATATAAGTTATGAAGCTTGAAGTCAACCATTATCGGCGAATATCTGCAAAACCTTTTCGATAAATGCTTATACCTAATAGAAAGCGGCTGATGCCATCACCAGCCGCATATGCTTATGGCTGTACTAAACGCTCGATTTCGCTTGCGAATTTTTCCAGATACATTTGATCTGTTTCGTCAAACCGGTTTTTAATCGGGCTGTCAATATCCAGTACACCATAGATATCACTGTTGGAATACAATGGTACGACGATTTCCGATTGGCTTGCACTGTCACAGGCAATATGCCCCGGAAAGGCGAGAACATCCGCCACCCGTTGTGTTCTGCCTTCTTTAATGGCAGTGCCGCAAACACCTTTACCATATTCAATCCTGATACATGCAGGCAAACCCTGGAATGGTCCGAGTACGAGCTCACCGTCTTTCCATAAGTAAAATCCGACCCAGTTGATTTGATCAAGAAATTGATTTAATAAAGCGGAGGCATTCGATAAAATGGCTATCGTATCTGTTTCATCTTCTGACAGAGCGGTTAATTGTTTTAACAGCAGTTCATAGTCTTTTACCTTGTCGCCGGAATAAGCAGTTGCTTGAAACATGACATTCATTTCCTTTCTTTGAGAGATTGTTCAAAAAGTCCGGTAACAATGACACGTCGGGGTAGAGGACCTTAGACTAAATATCGACACGTCCTGTATCGAACGTCGAAGTCACCACAAACAAGAGAAGCCCGCTCCTTGGAAAAGAAGAACGCTTTTCCTGTGTGCGAAGTGAATTCGATGAAGTTTTTCTTGTGCTCAAAACTGCGCCGCCTCGAACGTTGACGCGATTGACGTCCTAGTGCAGGTGCCCGCACAGGACGCCTGAGAACTTAGCCTGCCGGTCCTTTTTACCCTCCTTTTTGAACTCATTTATAACTTCGACAAAAACCTGTGACATTTGTCGAGCGAAAATTGAAGGGATTTTCCCTATTTCGTCGTAAAATAGAAGTAAGGGGGCATGTGTTCCAATGAAAAACAATCCAACGAAGCAAAAAGTCATCGATGCCGCATCTTCATTATTTTTTCAGAATGGTTTCCATGGTACGTCCGTGAGGGATATAGCTGATAAAGCTGATGTCAATGTTTCATTGATCAGCTACTATTTCAAAGGTAAACAAGGACTGCTTGAGTATGCCGTAACACAATACTATGAAGCTTACCTTGAAACAATCGAAATATCCCGTGAGGAAAACAAATCACTGACACCATTGGATAACTTGAAAAAAATGATTGAAGTCATTATACAGTATAAACAGCGCAATCATCAATTATCGTGTTTTATCCATCGTGAGTTATCGCTGGATTCCGTTTTTGTCCGCGAAATGACGGTTACGTATTTGGCAAAAGAGAATTACATAATCAGCAATGCCTTTTATGCGATTTTCCCGGAGCAGAAAAAACGCCACATTGATAACCAGTTTTTGCTGATGCAGCTGAAAGGGATGTTAACCACACCCTATCTGATGCAGCACGAATGGAAAGATCAGGTTATCGGAGAATTTTCGCATCACCAATTTGTAAAAAATTACACGCGGACGATTAGGAACTGGCTTGATTATATTGTGGAGCAAAATAGGGAAACAACCGGGTGAATCCAGGTAAAGTGAAACTTCATTCAGCGTGGCGCTTTTTTCCCGCTGAATGAAGGGGAACAAAGGCTAAATTCGCAACGTCCTGTTGCAACGCCTTTGTGACCTGCATCGTGCAGGCCCGAACCGAATCGGGCATTTAGGGTCAGTCAGCCGCCGTCTTTTGGCGGTTTACTGACCATTACATGCGGGGAAAAAACAACGATTTGTGTACTGCTTATCCTGGTTTTCCTGAAAAATATTGTCGAATCCTTTATTTATTTGAATTTTTTTAGCCAAAAATGCCAATAACGTGGTATTATTGATAAAAAGGATAACTATTTTTCGAAACAGGTTTTATACATAAATATGGGAAAAATCCTCTTATTAGAATGAAGTTAGGAGGCATTTTATGGCATACATCATTGGAAGTATTCTTGTTATCATTGCAATAATCATCACTGGATTAATAATAAGAAAAAGGGTTTATGATGTCGTGGATCGTCTGGAAGCATGGAAAATGGATATCATGAACCGCAATATTGCATCAGAACTGGCACGTATTAAAAATCTGAATCTGTCCGGGGAGACACAGGAAAAATTCGAGTCATGGAAAGAACGATGGGAGTATATTGTGACAAAGGAACTGCCGGATATTGAGGAGTATTTGTTTGATGCGGAGGAAGCTGCGGACCGGTATCGTTTTCCCAGCGCGAAAAAGACACTGCGTACAGCGGAACAAACGCTGCAATCAGTTGAGAAAGATATCGAGAACATGCTGGATGAGCTTGATCAATTGATGGAATCAGAAGAATCGAGCCGTAAATACATCGAGAGGATAGAACCTGATTTAAAAGCTTTGCGCAAAAATCTTTCACAGAGCCGGAGCCAGTTCGGAAAAGCGGAATTGCGATTTGATGTTGAACTAGACGAGCTCGAGGCAGAACTTGGCCGTTACTACGAATTAGTCGATTCCGGGGATTATTCGGAAGCAAGGAATCTGGTTGAAAAATTGAAACAGAAACTGGATGAGTTGGCTGTAGAAATGGAGGAATTCCCGGTCATCTACCGCAAATGCAAGTATGAATTACCTGAACAGCTGGACGAATTATTCAAAGGTCTACGTGATATGAAGAATGACGGCTACCGGATTGAGCATCTCGGATTTGAAAAAGAGGTGCATCATTACCAGCACCGGCTTGTTGAATGCATGGAACATCTGGAAAAAGGTGATACATCGCTGGCAAAGGAAATCATCCCTGAAATAGACGAACGGATTGAGGAAATGTATCAGCTCCTTGAGAAAGAAGCCCTTGCAAAAAATTATGTGGATACGAAAATGAAACCTTATCAGGATGCACTGGCTGCATTGGAAAATAAATTTGATGTGACAAAAGAAGAAGTGGAGACATTACGGCAAAGTTACTATTTTGAAGATGGTGATATGGAAAAATTCCTATCGCTGGACAAATCCATTACGCAGTTGCGCAACCAGCTTGAAGACATAACCAGCTCAATTGAGCATGATAACACATCACATTCAGATTTGCGAAGTGAGCTGGAAAATGGATTCGAAAAATTGGAATCACTAAAGGATCAACATGAGGAATTCAAAAAACGGATCCAAAATATGCGGAAAGACGAAATGGAAGCAAAAGAAACATTGACAGAAATGAAAAAGCAGTTATATCATGTCAATCGTCGGCTCAAGAAAAGCAATATTCCGGGTGTACCGAATTTTATCTGGAACAAAATGGAAGAAGCGACCGAAAGAAATAACCGTGTCTTTTCAGCATTGGAAAAACAGCCGCTTGATATGGCTGAAGTTCAGCATGCGTTATCCGAAGCGAAAACCACTGTTGAATATGTGGCAGAACAGACCGAAACGCTTCTTGATCAGGCCTATTTAACGGAACAGGTGATTCAGTATGCCAATCGCTATCGCAGTCAAGACCCGGCGCTTGCTGCAAAACTGTCAGAAGCAGAACGGTTATTCCGTTCTTATGAATATGAGTTGGCGCTTGAACAGGCAGCAAGAGCCGTTGAAGAAGTTGAACCTGGCGCTCTGAAACATATCGAGGAATTTCAAGAGGCTGCCAATTAATATGACATCTGGCTTCAGAGTCATTCTGCTGTTCCTTGGCACAGGTGTTATAAGTGTTTGGACGACTGTCGCATTTCTGTTTTTTTCCGATGAGCAAACACCGGTGACGGCACAGACACACGGAAAAGCACAAATTGGTATGATCGCCAATAAAGAAATGGCGTTTCAAAGTGGAGCGGACGACGCCGGCAGCGTATACGCCATAACCAACAAAGAGAAATATAATTCAAGGAAACTTTCCAATATGACAAATGATGACGCCGGCAAAGTTTCGATTGATATTCTGCTGGAAGAATTGGAATTAGAATAAAAAATTGAAGTAAAAGCTGATTTAATGGAAAGGATAAACATAAGGTTCAACTACATTCAGTTGAGTGTTTATCTCCCAAGGAATAAAGGCTAAATTCACGGGCGTGCTCGAAAAAGGAAAGTACTTTTTCTATCGCTATCGCAGCTTTCCTTGTCCTGTTGCAACGCCTTTATGACCTGCGTCGTGCAGGTTCGAACTGAATCCGGGCATTTAAGGACAGATTTCTTCCGTTTTGTGGGAGATATCTGTCCTTAAATGCGGGATAAATCTCTTCTGATAAGCGGCCTTGCTTATTGTAGAATGTGATAAGATTTACAGGGAGTCATGACTATGATTTATTTGGATAACAGTGCGACAACAAAACCCGATCCGTTGGTACTAGAAAGTTTTCAGAAGGCATCTGAACGTTTTTTCGCTAATCCGTCGAGTATCCATCAATTTGGCGGAGAGTCCGAAAAACTGCTGCAAAAAGCAAAAGAACAGGCGGCAGAATTGCTGCATGTGCAGCCTGAGGAGATTGTTTTCACCTCAGGAGGAACAGAAGGGAATAACCTCGCCATTAAAGGGGTGGCACTTGAGCACCAGGGACGCGGAAAACACATTATCACGACAACCGTAGAACATTCTTCGGTAGATGAAGCTTTCAAAGGTCTGGAGCAATTGGGATTTGACGTTACGTATATCCCGGTTGATAATAACGGTGTTGTTTCAGTCAGGGATATAAGTGATGCCATCAGGGATGACACGATTTTAATCAGTGTCATGCATGTAAATAACGAGCTTGGCTCTGTTCAGCCTGTGGAGGCGATTGGCAAAATAGCCAAACAGCATCCAAAATTACTTTTCCATGTCGATCATGTTCAGGGAATGGGCAAAGTACCGCTGAGTCTTGCTGATAGTGGTATTGATTTATGCACGATATCCGGGCATAAAATTCACGGTTTAAAAGGAACAGGCATTTTATATGTCAAAAAAGAAACTGCCCTATTTCCGCTATTCCATGGTGGCAATCAAGAGCAGGGGATGCGATCGGGTACAGAAAATCTTGCTGGCTCCGTATCGCTGGTTAAAGCACTCCGGCTGGTAAAGGAACGGCAAAGTACCGGAATTAAGCACATGCGCGAACTGCAGCAGGTGCTTCGGAAACGTTTGAGCAAGTTGGACGGTGTGACAATCAATACGCCTGAAAATGCAGCACCTCATATTATGAACATTTCGGTACCTGGTTTAAAGCCGGAAGTGATCATTCATACGCTTGGTGATCAGGGAATCTATATATCGACAAAATCCGCCTGTTCATCCAAACAGAAGGATGAAAGCAAAATTCTCACAGCATGCGGCCATGATAAAGACCGATCTGCCTCTGCACTTAGAATCAGCCTTTCCTATGATACGACGGAGGATGAAATTGATACATTTTTGAATGCACTGTCAGAGGCAATCAATCAATTAAAAGCAATACTGGAGTAGATAATGATGCAATATGATCATATTTTAATCCGCTATGGTGAAATGGCCTTAAAAGGTAAAAACAGAAAAAATTTTATTATGCAGCTGCAACATAATCTTCAGCAGCAATTAAAAGATTTTCCGGAAACAAAGGTGAAGCGAACGCAGGGCAGGATGTTTGTTTTACTGAATGGACACAATCCCGAACGTGTTATGGAAAAATGTAAAGATGTATTTGGCATTCAAAGCCTCAGCCTGGCCATAAAAGTCCAAAATGACGAAACCGAAATTAAGGATGCCGCGCTATGGGCACTGGAAAACAGTACAGATGTCCGGACATTCAAAATCTCGGTGAAGCGTATTGATAAAAAATTCCCGATTCGCTCACAAGATATGAATCAGGTTTTAGGCAGACATCTGTTAACCAATACAACGGGCTATACTGTCGATGTTCACCGACCGGATTTAGAGCTGAAAGTTGAAATCAGAAACGAAGCAACATATATTACATCAAGTGTTATCCCGGGACCGGGCGGATTGCCTGTTGGGACATCAGGGAAAACACTGCTCTTGTTATCCGGGGGCATCGACAGTCCTGTTGCCGGATTTTTGGCTATGAAACGCGGGGTGGAAATCGAAGCGATTCATTTCCATTCGCCGCCATTTACGAGCGGGCGCGCAAAGCAAAAGGTTTTGGATTTAGCTGAAAAATTAACACACTATGGTCATAAAATTAACGTTCATGTTGTGCCATTTACAAAATTACAGCAGCATATTTTCCGGGAGATGCCGGAAAATTATGCGATGACCATTATGCGCCGGATGATGCTGCGGATCAGTGAGCAGGTTTGCAAAAAGGAATCCATTTTATCAATAACAACTGGAGAAAGTCTTGGGCAGGTAGCCAGTCAGACGATGGAGAGCATGAATGTCATTAATGAAGTAACGGACTATCCGGTTCTCCGGCCGCTCGTGGCCATGGATAAAGATGATATTATTAAGATTTCCAAAGATATCGAGACGTACGACATATCAATACGTCCATATGAGGATTGCTGTACGATTTTTGTACCGAAATCACCGAAGACGCGGCCTGCCAGGGACAAAGTGAATCAATTCGAGTCACAAACCGATTTTTCCGGGCTGATTGAAGAAGCGGTGGGTGGTATTGACGTGATCACACTAACTGGTGAATCAGATGCTGAAAGAGAATTTGAAGATTTGCTGTAATCCGGACATTTACAACAACTACCAGTTTTAAATCCTCCAGATGGTACACAACATAAGGGTACCAAGGAGGTGATTGAATATGCCAAGCAACAACAGTTCAAATCAACTGGTAGTCCCTGGTGCAGAACAGGCTTTAAACCAAATGAAGACTGAAATTGCACAGGAGTTTGGTGTACAACTTGGTGCTGATACGACTTCCCGTGCCAACGGATCTGTAGGCGGGGAAATCACAAAACGTCTGGTTGCGACAGCGCAACAACAGTTTGGCGGCAATTTGCCACAGTAACAACAGTATAATGATGGCTAAAGGGTTATCCTTCCGGGGATAGCCCTTTTTATATATTGCTGCGGTAATCGTGTGGGAAGAACTGGTTTGACCTCAGACTTCCGTCAAATTTTCACTCTACAAAAATGTACGTTTTACTCTGTCCCAATACGAATTATTTTTCAATTTCACTGTTTTGACAACATTATCGCTCAAGTTGACGGTCAGGCTTTGAATATTCCGGATTGAATAAGCTTCGTTGTCAAGTCCGATAATCGGATAATCATTCCCATCCTGAATAATGTCCAATGTTAACGTACGATTTTTATTCAAAACAAACGACGAGCCAAGCGTGCGGTAGCGGTTATTGTTAAGCGATGCTATTTCAGACACTTGGAAACACGGTATTTTAGGATCGATGACAGCTCCTTGTGTCGATTTATTATAACCTGTACTCCCGGTAGGTGTTGCCACAATCAGACCATCACCGCGGAATGTTTCAAAAAGCATATCATCAATGTGAACATCGACAGCGATGGATTTAATGATGTTTGAGCGGATACTGACTTCATTCAGGCAGTGGAACGTTGATTCACCGTTCACTTGAACGTTGATGGTCGGAAAACGGCGCACTTCCATCGTTTCGTGCTGTATTGTATGCAGCATCTCATCAAAGTTATCCATATTGAAATCACAATATAACCCTGATTCATTTGAGCGCGTGATGCCTGTATATAAACAATCCTGACGAAAGCCTGTTTGACGGACAGCTTGAAGGAACGTACCATCACCGCCAACACTTACGATAATATTCGCATCGTTCGGATCATCCACAACTTGAAAATTGTTGTCTTTTGCCAATGTAAACAATGGTTTTAATTTATAATCAAGATCAGGGTCGCTAGTATAGTAAAAATACAGATTATTCCGAGTCGGCATATGAGAATCCCCTCCATTTATCTGTTAATTTTATTCTATCACTCAACCAAAATTTATCCCAGTCATGTGTAAAATAAGGAAATTGCGGCATTATAATATCAAAGAAGGCACCCGGACGAAGGTTGTGCTGGAATAAAATATAAGCATTTGTCTTTAATGTTGAGCAAT
Source organism: Lentibacillus sp. (assembly GCF_035301925.1). Lineage (GTDB taxonomy): Bacteria > Bacillota > Bacilli > Bacillales > Amphibacillaceae > Lentibacillus. The sequence continues at coordinate 17,523 of NZ_DATGTI010000047.1, forward strand.
TGGGGTGAGTTAATGGTTATTGGCATTCTGATATTTTTTCTCGTCTTTTTTATTGTGGTTTTATATTCACGCATTAAAGTGTTCAGCTCCATTACGTTAAGCCAGGAAGAACAAGTCATTCAAATTGTCTGTTACTTTTATCGGCTCAGGGTGCTGGAAAGATCAATTGATTTAGCTGAAGAAGAACCGGACCATGAGAGATCATTTCAGGAAATTTTATCGCTTTTACATAAGAGCAGCCAAAATTTTGTCCAGAAAACAAGAGACTTTCATGAGGCTGTATCACTCATCTTAGAACGGCTGCGGTTTCATGACTTTTCATGGAAAATGGAAATCGGCACCGGTAAAGCGCATACGACAGGTATGGCTGCCGGCGGAATATGGAGTGCAATTGGTGCGGTGACGGGCGTATTATCAGCAAAAAGTCATTTTCTTTGTAAACCATCGATTATGGTAACACCCCTTTATAACCAAAAACGGATTCAATCGACTTTTGATTGCATGATATCCATCAGGACAGGGCAAGCTATTTATGCATTACTGAAAATCATACGAAAATATTCTGTAAAACGAGAAGCTACCATCTAAGAAGGAGGATTATCATGGATGAACATCCAATACAGGGCTTAATGACAACGGCAATGGAAAATTTGAAGGATATGACTGAGGTCAATACAATCATCGGCGACCCTATTGAATCACCGGTGGATGGCAGTGTGATCATTCCAGTATCGAGACTGGGATTTGGATTCGCTGCTGGTGGGAGTGAATTCAATGGAAGCAGTTCCGGGGATTCAGGCGGACAAAATGCAATGCCATTTGGCGGCGGCAGCGGCGGGGGTGTATCTGTGACACCTGTTGCATTTTTGATTGTTAATCCAAAAGGTATTAAAATGATTCACCTTGACGAGAGCACACACATATATGAAAAAATGATGGACTTTGCACCTAAAGCGGTGGAAAAAATTCAGCAGCTGCTGAAGGAATCAGGGCTGCCGGATAAGGTGAAGCAGCAATCTGGTGAACATCGCAGCAAAGAAGATCAGAATAAGCAGAAGAAAGAGAAACAGCAGAGGGAAGAGCAAGCGGAACAGTCTCAACAAGAAGAACAGCCGCAGCAGGGTCAAAGGCGCCAGCGGAAATCACAGCAATTTGATGATCAATTTGACCAGGATTTTGATATATAATTCACAAAGTTTTCACGTATTTCGGTATCTCTAACAGTGGACATACATGGTCATTCCATTCATAATAACAATATAGGCTAATATTTATAGGAAGGAATGATTCAAATGGCAAATGTCACTTTTAACCAGGATCCGGTCACACTGTTGGGCAATGAAATCTCGGTCGGTGATAAGGCTCCGGACTTTACAGTTTTGTCAAATGACCTCCAGGAAGTCTCTCTCAGTGACTATAAAGGGAAGGTAAGATTGATAGCGGCAGTACCATCGGTCGATACAAGCGTTTGTTCAGAGGAGACGAAACGTTTTAATGAAGAGGCAGACAAGCTTGACAACGTACACGTACTAACTATCAGCATGGATTTGCCGTTTGCTCAGGGACGCTGGTGTGCTGCGAATGGCGTTAAAAACCTGGATACATTATCAGATCATCGGGATGCGGACTTCGGTGAAAAATACGGTGTGCTGATTAAAGAACTCCGACTCCTGGCACGGGCAGTATTTGTGGTTGATTCAAGTGATACCGTCACATACGTCGAGTATGTCAGTGAAGCTACCAACCATCCCGATTATGAAAGTGCGTTGGAAGCTGCAAAAAAAGCAGAATAAGCATCTACGTCTCTCCTGCTATGGAATTTAGCAGGGGGGCTTTTTGTTTTAGAATCCGCTGGTCATTTGATACAATAAATACGCTTTGTGAGACAATGGATCGGAGGATTTGTAACATGGAAACGTCGAACGTGGAACGATTGTTTGAGGACATTGATTATTTAACGGAAATTTTACAGCAATCCATGAATGAAACGTATTTGGAAAGTTTGACGATTGCTCTGGAGACAATCTTTTACCAGGAACTGCCTGAGGGCGTGGATGATGGTTTAATGCAAAAACTGCAAACGATACCTGATGTAGTGTCTTATGATGTCGTGGAAATTCGAAAGGCTGTTCAGCTGGCTACCTTAAAAGGGATGAAGGGTGCCACGCAGCAACAGCATTTAATGACCCCTGAAACTGTGGCAATGTTTGTCGGTTATTTGGCTGAAAAGGTTACAAAAGGTGAAGGCGATCTTCGGGTGTTTGACCCGGCTGGTGGAACGGGAAATCTTTTAACGACTGTGATTGAACAGTTGGACAAACTTGAGTATGTTGCTGCTGGAGAAGTTGATCCGACCCTGATAAAGCTTGCCGTCATGAGTGCTAATCTGCAGCAAAAAGAAATTGAGTTTTTCCATCAGGACAGTTTACGCCCATTTTTGATGGATCCGGTTGATCTGGTTGTCAGCGATCTGCCGGTTGGTTATTATCCTGATGATATCCGGGCGGGCGGCTATGAATTAAAAGCGGATGAGGGCCATTCCTATGCCCATCATCTATTTATTGAACAGAGCATTAATTATACTAAACCCGGTGGTTATTTGATTTTTGTCATTCCAGAGTTTCTTTTCGACAGTGACCAGTCTGATAAATTGCATGCCTACCTTCAGGAAAATGCCCATATGATAGGTGTGCTGCAGCTTCCGGAAACAGTATTCAAATCAACTATAAACCGAAAGAGCATTATGATGCTGCAAAAGAAAGGACCGGAAACGACCGCTCTCAAACAACCGCTGCTTGTTCAAGTTCCTTCATTTAAAAATACAAAAGCCATGAACGATATTTTGGCACAGATGAACAATTGGTTCAAGGTTAATATGAATAAGTAGATACATGAAGGAGGTTCATGACATTGTCCAATGTTCTGGCAATCAATGCCGGGAGTTCTTCATTGAAGTTTCAGCTGATTCGCATGCCTGAGGAAGACGTTTTGGCAAAAGGGGTTGTTGAACGGATCGGTCTTTTCGATTCGGTTTTTACAATCGACGTTAATGGTGACAAAGATAAATCAGTGATGAATATTCCGGATCATGAAGCAGCTGTAAAGCAACTCCTGGAAAAACTGAAATCATCCGGTGTCATTCGATCGATGGAAGAAATCAAAGCAGTTGGACATCGTGTTGTCCATGGTGGTGAAAAGTTCAGTGATTCGGTTGTCATAACGGATGAGGTTATTAAGACGATTGAGGAAGTATCGGAACTGGCGCCGCTTCACAATCCGGCAAATTTGACCGGGATTCATGCTTTCCGGGAAATTTTGCCGGATGTTCCCATGGTTGCCGTGTTTGATACAGCTTTTCATCAAACAATGCCGGAGAAGTCATATTTATACAGTTTGCCATATACGTATTATGAGAAATATGGTATTCGAAAATATGGTTTTCACGGCACATCGCATAAGTATGTTTCCGAACGGGCAGCCAAATTGATGGGGCTTCCGGTTGAACAGCTGCGGCTAATTTCCTGCCATTTGGGGAATGGTGCCAGTATCACTGCGATTGACAAAGGAAAATCGATTGACACATCGATGGGCTTTACGCCTTTAGCCGGTGTGACAATGGGGACGAGATCGGGAAATATCGATCCGGCGCTCATTCCGTATATTATGAAAAAAACTGGAAAAGACGTTAATGAGGTCGTCAATATTCTAAACAAAGAAAGCGGGATGCTTGGGCTGTCTGGATTTTCAAGTGACTTGCGCGATATCGAGCAGCAGGCTGATGAGAGTGAACGCGCTGAATTGGCATTGGATATTTTCGCAGCACGCATTCACAAATATTTGGGATCTTATGCTGCCAGAATGTCGGGCGTTGATGCAATCATTTTTACAGCAGGTGTCGGTGAGAACAGTAGCCTGATCCGGGAAAAAGTGCTGACCGGCCTGGAATTTATGGGTGTCTATTGGGATCCATCCCGCAATCAAATCCGTGGGAAAGAGGCATTCATTAACTATCCGCACTCCCCGGTAAAGGTCATGGTGATACCAACGGATGAGGAAATTGTTATCGCACGGGACACAGTAAGGCTGACGAATGATTAGGGGGGATTGCTTTGTCTGTTCATCAGCATAAACAGGGGAAAGAATCAATCAATTGCATGATCATAACAATCAGTGATACAAGAACTGAGGAATCTGACAAAAGCGGGAATTTGATGGCTGCTTTACTGGAGGAAGCGGGGCATGTTGTCGCTGAAAAGACCATTGTTCCGGATCAAATGCATGCCATTCGTGATTCCGTAACAAACGGATGCGAAAACGCCAATGTTGATATTATCTTAACGAATGGCGGCACAGGTATTGCCAATCGGGATGTGACCATTGAAACGATACAGCCGATGCTTGACAAGGAAATGAGCGGATTTGGTGAGATATTCCGAGTGCTCAGCTATCAGGAAGACATTGGTTCGGCAGCTGCTTTGTCACGCGCAATTGCGGGTGTGATCGGGAGGACGGCTATTTTTGCAACACCCGGTTCGTCGGGGGCTGTGAAATTGGCCATGAACAAACTGATTGTTCCGGAATTAAATCATGTTGTGAATGAATTGAGGAAAAAATGATTAGTAGTGCGTGTTCAAAAGGAGGATAAAAAGGACCGAGAAGTTTGAGGCGGTGCAGTTTCGAGCACAAGAAAAGCTTCATCGAATTCACTTCGCACGCAGGAAAAGCGTTCTTCTTTTCCAAGGAGCGGGCTTCTCTTGTTTGTGGTGACTTCGACGTTCGACACAGGACGTGTCGGTATTTAGTCGAAGGCCCTCTACCCCGACGTGTCATTTTACCGGAATTTGGAACAACCTCTAGTAGTGCTGCCGGTATTTGTTCGGGATACGCGATATCCGTACCTAATCGCTTGAAGGAAGACTATGTCGTGTACAGAAGGAGTGGATGTCAGCAGCTACATACGCGCTGTAAACATAAAAATCGCGCGACGATAGCGTCAATTCGCGCGACAGCAGCACTCATGTTAGAACATTTTTTAAACATGTGCAGGGGAGCAACCAGGAGATTAGGCCTGACAACTAAATTTTTCAGCGGACAACAAGCACATCACAGCTGGCATATCTTGTAATGCTTTCAGATACACTGCCAATCAGGAATCGTTCAACGGCTCCCATGCCAGTTGCACCACACACAATCAAATCTGCTCCGAAATTCCCTGCGATATCTTTGGCAATCTTCACTTTTGGTGACCCATACTCCACACATCTTGCCAAATTGGTTATCCCGGCCGCTTTAGCATTTTCCACGTAACTATCCACAAGTTCTTTCGCGTATTCTTCTGCACGTTCTGCGAGTGTCCGATCGTAAGCTTCTGCTGTTGCAAATGTCCTTGAATCAACAACGTGAGCCAATATCAAACGGGCATCATTCCGTTTGACAATATCCAGTGCTTTGCGGAAAGCTTTTTCGGAAGCTTCCGAACCGTCAACGGCTGCGACAATGTGTCTATATTCAGAATTCATTGTTATCCCCTCCTTATTATATTAATACCCTTTTTATATTAATGACAACCATATTTACCAAAACTGGAAATAAAAAATCCTTTATTGTAGCGTTATTGTGAACATACTAAAGTTGGAGGTGATGAACTTGGTAAAGCCAAAAAAGTTATTTGAAGACAAAAAGGGTATATCGACAGTAAGGAACCAATTATTCGACAGCTACCAGAGTGGTGTCATTGAAGATAAAGAGAAGCTTTCCAATAATCGAAGCATCCACACGTATAACAACCAGAAAAATTAAAGCGCCAATCCATCCTTAAAGGGTGGATTGTTTTTCTGCTTAACACGATTATTTATGTTATAATCTCCCATATAATGAGCAGTACGCTACCTATGATGATCAGATAAGGAGGTACAGTTGATGGGACATGCATTGATAACAGCCGGTACATCCGGCCTGGGCAGGCAAGTGGTTCAAAAATTTCTGGAAGCCGGGCATCGTGTCACAACAACATATTACAGTAACTCTCAAAAGGCTCGTGAGGTTCGGGAAGAGCTTGCATCATACAGCCATTTATTACATATTGAACAAGCAGACGTTACGAAAAAAGAGGATCTGAACAATTTGGTGAATCGTGCAGTGGAATATCAAGGAGGCATTGACTATTTAATCAACAATGCCGGCCCTTTTGTATTTGAACGAAAAAAATTGCTTGACTACTCTGATGATGAGTGGGATGAAATGATCAACGGCAACCTTAATGCGGTATTTTATTTGCTGAAACTGACAGTCCCTTATATGCGACAGCAGCGTTTTGGCAGAATTGTCAATTATGGGTTTCAGGGAGCAAATAGTGCTTCGGGATGGCTGTATCGTTCTGCCTTTGCAGCAGCGAAAAGCGGGTTGGTATCGCTGACGAAAACGATCGCTTTTGAAGAAGCCGAATATCAAATAACATCCAATATGGTGTGTCCGGGCAATATCGTCGGTGACATGAAGGAAGCCGGAATCGCGGACAGCCGACAAGTGCATGATGACAAGACACCAATCGGGAGACCTGGTACAGGGGAGGATATTGCACGGGCGATTTTGTATTTATGTGATCGTGATTCCGATATGATTACAGGATCTGTTTTTGAAATTACAGGCGGCATCGATGTTATTAACCGGTATCGGTAATGTTTTAGTATTTTATATAGGAATTTGTTATAATGAAAGTGTTTTCAAATCATTTTATTTGCATAATATTCAGAAGGGGGTATTTGCATTGCGAATTGGTGTACCAAAGGAAATCAAGAATAATGAAAACCGGGTTGCCATGACACCAGCTGGCGTCGTCACATTAAAAAATGCAGGGCACGAGGTTTTTGTGGAGACCGGTGCGGGACTGGGATCTGGCTTTACCGATGAGGCTTATGCTGATGAGGGGGCGGTAATCGTTAAAACCGCGGAAGAAGCCTGGTCAAACGAAATGGTTATGAAAGTAAAAGAACCGCTGCCTGAAGAATACGATTATTTTTATGAAGGCCAAATTCTTTTAACGTTTCTGCATTTAGCAGCGGAGCCGGAGTTGACAAAAGCACTGATCGATAAAAAAGTAGTCGGCATTGCCTACGAAACTGTACAGCTCGGAAATGGTTCACTGCCGCTATTGACACCGATGAGTGAAGTTGCAGGCCGCATGGCTGCTCAAATTGGTGCACAATTCCTGGAGAAAACTAAGGATGGAAAAGGTATTCTGCTTTCCGGGATCCCGGGTGTTAAGCGCGGAAAAGTAACCGTCATCGGCGGGGGCGGCGTCGGGACAAATGCTGCCCGAATTGCCATGGGACTTGGTGCTGATGTGACTGTTATCGACTTGGATCCGGAACGCATGCGTGAGCTTGATGACATGTTTGGTTCGGATATCAACACGCTGATGTCGAACCCCAAAAATATAGCTGATGCTGTTGCGGAGTCTGATCTTGTGATTGGTGCTGTTTTGATCCCTGGAGCCAAGGCGCCTACTTTGGTAACAGAAGAAATGGTCAAAGCTATGCCAGAGGATTCGGTCATTGTTGATGTTGCCATTGACCAGGGAGGGATTGTCGAAACGGGTGACCGGATTACGTCACACGATGATCCGACATATAAAAAGCATGGTGTGGTACATTATGCCGTTCCGAATATTCCTGGTGCAGTACCGCGAACTGCAACAATCGGTCTGACAAACGTTACAGTGCCATACGCCCTGCAATTGGCCAATAAGGGTTACAAGCAGGCATGTCTTGATAATGAAGCATTGCTTAAAGGAATCAACACTTTGGACGGATATGTCACGTTAAAAGCAGTTGCTGAAGCCCATGATCTACGCTATGATGATGTGCATACACTGCTGAATAAATAAAGTGAAACTTCATTCAGCGGGCGTTTTTCCCGCTGAATGGTAGTTGAACAGAATCGGGCATTTAGGGTCAGTTATCCGCCGTTCTTTGGCGGGTTACTGCCCCTATATAGGGGAAGAAAAAGCGGTCCCTAGTTTTTCAGGGCCGCTTTTGTAGTTTGGTTGATATGCGCTGAATTCGGTTGATAAAATTCAAATTAGGTTGATATCCGCACGATTTGATCGATAACTATCATATCAGTCAATATCATACAACATACAATTTGTTTTTACCCACCATTCAGCCCTTGGTAACGGTGGGCTAAATATCCCGCCGTATATCAATCGACAATTTGCAGTTCTTTCGGCGATTTGGTCAATGTTTCAGCACCTTCATCTGTTATGAAAATCATATCTTCAATTCGTACGCCACCCTGACCCGGCACATAAATCCCTGGTTCAATGGTATAGCACATACCGGTTTGAAGCGGAAGCCGGTTTTGACCATGCATCGACGGGTATTCGTGCGTCTCAATCCCCAGTCCATGACCGACACGATGTAGAAAAAAGTCACCATAACCAGCCTGCTCAATATGTTTGCGTGCTGCTGAATCAATTTCGCCCACTGCTGTTCCTTGTTTGGAAGCGCTGATTGCTTTTGTTTCTGCTTCCAGGACAGTGTGATATATCGTTTTCTGTTCAGGGCTTATTGATTGATAAGCAACTGTCCGGGTAATATCGGAGCAGTATCCTTCAAAAACGACCCCAAGGTCAAAAAGTACAAGGTCACCTTTTTCAATCTTCTTCATGGAAGGTGTTCCATGTGGTGATGCCGTCTTGGCACCGGACAGGGCCATCGTTGAAAAAGACATTTGCTGCACGCCTTGTTTCTTCAGTTCATATTCAATTTGTGCAATGATTTCCAGTTCGCTGACACCTTCATTTATCGATCGGATACCTGTTTCGATCCCAAAATCAGCAAGTTCAGCAGCCGTTTTAAGGAGGTCGCGCTCTTGTTTGCTTTTAATCACTCTTAAATTGGCCAGTATTTCCTGTGCATTGCTGAATGTGGTATCCGGAAGCACTGATTTGATCTGATGAAATCGCTCCATTGTCAGATGGTTTTGCTCAACAGCCGTGGATACCGGGAAACTGTCGTTCTGTTTCAAAAATTGCTGAAACAGTCCCCAAGGATTTTCGCTGTCACTGTATGCAATCATGTCATATTCCCAACCGGCACTTTTTGCATCTTCTTTCTCCAGTGCTGGAATAATCAGTAATGGATCATGAAACCTGCTGACATAGACAGCGATAACCCGCTCGTGCGGATCAGTATAATGGTTGCTTAAATAGTAAACGTTGGCACTTGAAGTCACAAGTATACTGTCCAGATTGTTAGCCTTGAGTTCATTATGAAGTGTGGTAAGTCTTTCAGTCATTGTAAGCACTCCTATTAATAATGATTGACCCCATTATAACAAATCAAATGCAAAAAAAATCGTTCCATGATTGAAACTTTTCCTGGGTAATATCGTATGAGATAGTGATCATACAAAATGACGGATAACTTTTGGAATAAAATTAAAACGAGGAGGCTATCTGTATGTTTAAATTTTTCAAACGCGTATCGACTGTCGTCAGCTCCGAGTTGAATGCGATGCTTGACAAAGCGGAAGATCCGGTGAAAATGCTCGATCAGTTTATAAGAGATATGGAAAGCGACATCCGGGAAGTCGAATCAGCTGTTGCCAAACAAATAGCGAATGAGAAAATGCTGAAACGAAAAGCGGATGACGCGCAGGCTAAAGTAGAAAAACGGCAAAAGCAGGCTGAACAGGCTGTTGAAGCAGGTGATGATGATTTGGCCAAACGTGCACTCGAAGATAAAGCGGAACAGGAGAAACAGGCTGAATTACTGCAGACGTCATGGGAGCAGGCAAGTAAGGATAGTCAGGAGTTACGGACAAAATTGGATGAAATGAAAAAAGAATACAAGCAGATGAAATTGAAGAAAGATTCGCTTCAGGCACGGGCGGAATCGGCTAAAACCAAAGCAAAAATGAACCGGACCATGTCAACAATCAGCAGTGATGAATCTAAAAAAGGGTTCGAACGCATGGAGGAAAAGGTGCTGCAGTATGAGGCGGAAGCCGATACGAGCGATGATTTATCATACGAAACACGGTCACTTGATGAGGAATTTGACAAATTGAACAATGATCAGAGTGAAGTTGACGATGAACTGAAAGAGCTTAAAAAGAAACTGGGGAAAGCATAATCGAATCCTTTCTTTTGCTGACAAAATTGACACATGATGCATAAATAAAAGTTAAAACGGGAAAAGGAATTTGCAGCGTCTCTATTGAATATATACAGTGCAGACTATTTAGCAAAAGGAGCGATATTCATGAAAGTATCTTATCATGGCCATTCTGTCGTTCGGGTTGAAACTGACAGTCACAAGATTTTAATCGATCCGTTTATTTCCGGAAATGAAAAATGTGATCTTGATGCAGGCTCTGTTGAAACAGATGCTATTCTGCTGACACATGGGCACAACGACCATGTCGGGGACACTGAAGAAATTGCCAAGCGGAATGATGCACTTGTTGTTGCCCCAAACGAACTTGCGGATTATCTGGGCAATAAAGGGCTCAATACACACAATATGCACATTGGCGGGGCACATGAATTTGACTTTGGTAAAGTGAAATACACCCAAGCATTTCATGGCTCATCCTTTACCGAAGAAGATGGTACCATTATTTATACTGGAATGCCGGGCGGGATTTTGCTGACAATCGACGGCAAGACGATTTATCATGTCGGCGATACCGGGTTGTTCAGCGATCTGAAGCTGATCGGCGATATGAATGATATTGACATTGCGTTTGTCCCAATTGGTGATAATTTCACAATGGGACCTGATGATGCGTTAATTGCATCGGACTGGATCAACGCCAAGACAGTCGTTCCGATCCATTACAATACATTCCCGGTGATTGAGCAGGATCCGGAGGCTTTTGCATCCAAGGTTAAAACAGGGAAAGGACTGGCAATGAAAATAGGAGATTCAGTGGATTTATAAGAAGGTGAATAAACGTGAGCGATCGTGCTCACGTTTTTAGCTTCAATGAAATCCTGCACTATAAACCATGAAATCTATAATCTAGACTACGTGAAACCTACACTTTTCATTTTATTAATATTTAAAACAAGGAGCACAGTTATGAATGATCTTCTAATCATGCTATTTTTTCTTCTTGGTTTAATCTTCGGTTCTTTCTTCAATGTCATCGGATTACGTGTACCCCAAAATCAGCCCTTCGCCAACGACCGATCCGTTTGTCCGCAATGCAGACATCTGCTGGCATGGTATGAACTTATGCCCGTCGTATCTTATATACTGCAGCGTGGCAAATGCAGACACTGTAAAAGAAAGATATCCCCCATATATCCAATTGTCGAGCTCTTAACCGGTGTCTTATTTGCATTCAGTTATGCCGATGCGGGTCTCAACCTGGAGTTGGTGACCGCATTGTTGTTAATGTCAATGCTGGTTATCATATTCGTTTCGGACATGACATACATGCTTATTCCAAATAAAATCATGCTCTTCTTTCTGACATTATTTGTGATCATACGGATCATTGACCCGCTTGATCCGTGGTGGTCTTCTATTGCCGGGGCACTTGCCGGGGTGCTGATTATCGCATTGATCATTCTCGTGAGTCGCGGTGGTATGGGGGCGGGGGACATGAAGCTGTTTGGTCTTTTAGGCATTATATTGGGGGTTGAAAAAACGTTGCTGACTTTATTTCTTTCCTCTATGATCGGTGCTGTAATCGGACTTGTATTGCTTTTACTGAAAATAATCGACCGGAAACAGCCTGTCCCGTTCGGCCCTTATATTGTTTTGGCAGCAGTAACAACTTATTTTCAAGGGGATGTTTTGTTAAGCTGGTATTTTAATGATTTGATGTCAATAAGTGAAGGGTTTCTCATCGTGAGTTCTGTATCTCCTGTTTTCATCATAGATTAACACCAAAAGGAGGAGATTGGTTTGCAGCATTATGCCATTTTACGTTTGCTTTCGTCGGGCTTTTTCCTTTATATTGCCTGGCCTGTCATTCCGACTGCCGTCACACCGGAAGCTGTTCTTTTTTGGGGTGCATGGCTTGGTTTTTTGATACTCGTGGTCGGAGCAAATTTTGCAACACTTTTGCAAATGACAGAACCTCCAGTTATGGAACAGGATAGGACAAGATCACGTCAACAAGCTTAACCGTTGAGGTTTCAGTGTATCAACTGTATAATATATGGTAAGTATGAGTATTAGTACAGTTGAAAGTCGGTGAACCGGATGGCGACCAAACATGAACAAATTTTGCAGCATATTTTATCATTAGAAATCGGTCATAAAATTTCCGTCAGACAGATTGCGAAAACGATGAATGTCAGTGAAGGCACCGCTTACCGGGCGATTAAAGAAGCTGAAAACCAGGGAATTGTCAGCACGATTGAGCGTGTGGGTACAATTCGGATTGAACGGAAAAAGAAAGAAAATTTTGAACGTCTGACGTTTGCAGAAGTTATCAAAATTGTGGATGGACAAGTATTGGGTGGCCGCAAGGGACTGCATAAAACATTGAATAAATTTGTCATCGGTGCAATGCAGCTCGATGCCATGATGCGCTATACCGAAGCAGGTTCACTGTTGATCGTGGGTAATCGGGTGAAGGCACATGAACTGGCATTAATTGAGGGTGCTGCCGTTTTAATTACAGGCGGATTTGATACAAATGATGATATAAAACAGCTGGCGGATGAAAAACAGTTGCCCGTCATGTCGACAAGCTATGATACGTTTACGGTTGCAGCGATGATCAACAGGGCGATATACGACCAGCTGATTAAAAAGGAAATTGTGTTTATCGGGGATATTTATACACCATATGATGAATCATTGTATTTATATACAAAGGATAAGCTTGAACGCTGGTATGAGTTGAACGAGAGATTTTCACACACAAGATATCCGGTTGTTGATGCAAAAGAGCGTGTGGCAGGCATCATAACATCAAAGGATATGATCGGAAAAGACAGAAATACGCCAATTGAAAGAATAATGACGAAAAATCCGATCACAGCTCAGGAGAAGACGTCCCTTGCATCTGTCGCCCATATGATGGTTTGGGAAGGTATCGAGCTTGTTCCGGTAGTTGATCCTTCAAACAGGCTTAAAGGCGTTGTATCACGTCAGGATGTCTTGAAAGCTCTGCAGCAGATTCAGCGTCAGCCGCAAATTGGTGAAACAATTGATGATATTGTTGCGCGTAATCTGCTTCCGGCAGAAGAGGAGCAGACAGCTTTTCATGCATATGTGACACCACAAATGACAAATCAGCTTGGAACACTTTCCAATGGTGTATTTACAGCGCTAATGACTGAAGCGAGCAGCCGGGTTCTGCGCCATTATAAAAAAGGTGATCTTGTCGTGGAGAATCTAACGGTGTACTTTTTGAAACCAGTACAAATCGACAGCAAGCTGGTTATCAAACCAAAAATACTGGAAGCCGGCCGCATTTACGCCAAAGTGGATATCCAAGTCTTCAACGATAAGAAAATGGTTGGAAAAGGTCTCCTGATGGCCCAACTGATCGACCGCTAAAATAAAGGAATCGGCAACATCGCCGATTCCATCCAGTCCGACCTCTGGCATCTGACTTCAGTGTGGCTATGCATTCAATCGTTTCCATTCACGCCGGTAATGTTTTGCTTCTTTAAAACCAACATATAAGTACAGCCCGCCTAAAAGCAGGAAAACAATCCCAACAAATAATGAGATGCGTGTTTGATAAAATATATATTGATTAATTCCGAAAAAGAAGATAAAACTTCCGAGATAGAAACGGGATTTTGCGTTAAAATAAGCTTGAGTCAGACCATCATCACTTTTTAGGATGGCAACTTTGTAATAAACCCAAAAAACAAGTGAAAGTACAATAATAATTGGAAAAATAATCATGTCATCTACTCCTACATCAACAGTCTTCGTTAATTCGCCTTAAGAGTAGGCCGGTAATAAACGCGGTGTCCTTTCTCATTGTCGGTACTGGCACGTCTTGTGCGTCGCAAGCCCCCTGCTTCAATACGCCATAACCAAGAAGCCAGGTTGGAGGTTAACTGATCGTAAAGGTCGATTCTGTTCGGGCCTGCAGGACGCAGGTCACAAAGGCGTTGCAACAGGACGTTGCGCATTTAGCCTTTGTACCTCTGCTTCGACGGGAAAAAACGCCCGCTGAATGAAGTTTCACTTTTCCCCGCATGTAATGGTCAGTAACCCGCCAAAGAACGGCGGATAACTGACCCTAAATGCCCGATTCTGTTCGGGCCTGCAGGACGCAGGTCACAAAGGCGTTGCAACAGGACGTTGCGCATTTAGCCTTTGTACCTCTGCTTCAGCGGGAAAAACGCCCGCTGAATGAAGTTTCACTTTATTGTAGCTTGTTTTTGGTATAAAATAAAGTAAAAAAATGTGACAGGGATAGGAGAATACGATGAGCATACAGTCTATCATTCAATCAATAAAAGAATACGATACCATCATCATCCACCGTCATGTCCGTCCTGATTCTGATGCATACGGTTCCCAGGCGGGTTTAAAAGAGATGATTGTAGCGTCTTTCCCGCATAAAAATGTGTATATTGTCGGTGAAGAGGATCCGTCATTGGATTTTCTGGCAAGTATGGATGTGGTTGATGATCATAAATATAAAGGTGCACTAGTCATTGTCTGTGATACGGCCAATACTGCCCGTATCAGTGATGAGCGTTACGATTTGGGAGATAAACTGATTAAAATCGATCACCATCCTGTTGTGGATGATTATGGTGACGTGAAATGGGTGGACACAGCCGCAAGTTCGACAAGTGAAATGATTTATGATTTATACCAGACCGCAAAAAATGAAGGGTTTAAATTCAATGATGAAGCTGCCCGTCTGATCTATGCCGGAATTGTCGGTGATACTGGAAGATTTTTATTCCCAAGCACAACAAAAAAAACATTCCAGCATGCTGCCGAACTTGTCACCTATCATTTTGATC
>NZ_DATGTI010000048.1:0-54366 GCF_035301925.1 Lentibacillus sp.
TCATGCAGCTTGTCCAATAATCCATCAGATAGTTTTGCTTTTGTATGGCCGTACGGCTCCCAATCCTCCCGTTCCAGATCAAGCCCCGCAGCAATTTCTTCAATTGGTTTTAAATCAGCATCCTGCGCAATTTCGATGTCCGTTTTCATTTAATAACGCTCCCCTCCGGATCAATTAATTCCAGTGTAACTTAATGATTGCATTTTTAACATACTTTTCCCATATTTCATGAAGCGCTCTCATAAATTTTTGCCTATCTGTTGTTATTCTGTAAAACAGCGAAATAAATTGAGGCATTTTCTTGACTGAAAGCCTAAAATAAGCTATATTGGATACAAGCAAAGAAGATGTATGGAATCATTAAAGACAGGCAGCTTCTATGGAAGTGGATGCAATAGTGATCCAGCACTTCTGTAGAGCTGCTTTTTTAAATTCTGTTTGTCTGCTTTGTATTACCACGTTTTACGTGAAAAGTTTTTAGGAGGATTAATTACAATGGAAAACGGCGTAGTAAAATGGTTTAATGCGGAAAAAGGCTATGGCTTCATTCAGGTGGAGGAAGGAAATGACGTATTCGTCCATTATTCCGCTATCCAGGAAGAAGGCTTCAAAACGTTGGAAGAAGGTCAGAATGTTACATTTGAAATTGTTGAAGGCGATCGCGGCCCACAAGCTGCAAACGTTGTTAAACAATAATTGATTTGACCATATATGCAAAGCGGTAATCTTTCATGGTTACCGCTTTTTTTGTAACTTCAAAAAGTATAAATTCGGGATCCTCTTTTATTATTGAAATTGGCTGGTTCAGTGAATTCTTCAAGTCAGGTTCCCCACCTCTGATCCCTGGGGAAATCGAGACTGGGCATGAGTTTTTCCTGCTGTCGATCGCCTTTCATGAACCATCGGTGTAAAATAGATTTTATCCGTGATGCAAAATCCCGTGTTATAAAAATTATATGTGGCCAAAAATATGAAAAACCAGGGATAACAAGTACAAGAAAGTTATCGCTGGTTTTTCGTCTATGTTGCTCTGGTTAAAGCTTTTTCTTCCTGCAGTATTCTGACTCTTAATAACAAAAGGTGACAAACCGGGAATAGCAAAGCCGTCAGCTGTGCACCAACAAGCATCGGTATGACGAACAGTTCAACCCCCACAACGATATAGTTGGGATGTTTGATATATTTGTACGGTCCTTTTTTGATTAGAGCGACTCCAGGCAGCACAATCACTTTTGTATTCCAAAACTTTCCCAATGTATGAATGCACCATACCCTTACAGCCTGTGCCACCAAAAAAATAATCAGCAGAAAGTAGTTCACATTTGTCAATACATGCTTATTGATGGAAGTCTCGATAATGATGGATATAAAAAAGCAACAATGAAGCATGATAAACCATTTATAATGCTTTTCTCCTTTTTCAATGCCTCCTATACGTTTCATCCATTTTTCATTGCTTCTGGCAATCGACAGTTCGACCAGGCGCTGGATGATAACTGCCACAATAAAAAACCACATCCAAGTCGTCATGATTTATCCCACTCCAATAACAGTAGTTCTGAGCTGAATCCCGGCCCCAAAGCTGACAGGATACTTAACGTTTTGGGTTTAATCGCTTCCTGCATCCATTCATGCAGTACATACAGAACCGTTGCCGATGACATATTGCCATGATGTCGCAATACGTTATAAGAATGTTTTATCTTTGCCTGTGGAATCTCTAAAACATCCTCCATCGCTTCCAGCACTTTTTTGCCTCCAGGGTGCGCAATATAAGTGTGAATGGTTTGCCTATTCACATTCACTTCTTTCATGAAAGTGTCGTCATGATGCTTCCAAAAAGAACGTACAAGCGCCGGAATGCTCTTGGAAAAAATGACTTCCAGACCTCTGTCTGTTACATGCCAGCCCATTATGGAATGACTGTTTTTCTTTGTGAGCGAGCTTGTTTTGACTATTTTCGGCTTTATGCTTTTACTATATGGTAAATAAGTGGAATTATCCCCCATTACCAATGCCGCGCTGGCTCCATCACCGAACAAAGCAGTACCAACAATATTTCTTTTGCTGACGTCATCTTTTTGAAATGTCAGGCTGCACAATTCGCAGCAAACAACCAATACATTCTTTTCCGGATGTGCCGTAATCCAGTCAAATGCTCGCGACAGACCAATGGCTCCACCGGCACAACCGAGCCCCCAGAGCGGCATCCGTATGATATCCTCCCGAAACGGACGTTCGCTCATGATAAATGTATCCAGCGATGGAGTGGACAGCCCAGTGCTGGATACAAATATAATCAGGTCGACTGCTTCATATGGAACAGGATCTTCTAAAAACTGTCCATTGGCCAAACAAGCATCGATTGCTTGCAATGAATAGCGGATTGAAAGCTGCTGATAGAGGTCATTCTTTTCTTCAAATGAGTGGTCTTTTTTAAACCAGTCTGGTTCGACCGCAAACTGTCTCCTGTCAATTTGTGCATGGTCGAAAACACGCAAAAGCCGGTTAACTTGCTTTCCTTGCCCATTATTGAAAATATCTTTGACCAACGATTTAATATTCATTTGTCTTATGTCGTAAGGTGGAATCCCTAAACCAACAGAACTGATCAATTAATGATTCCCCTTTCAAACAGGGAAAAGATATACTTTCACGGAAATACCTGTCATGTGTTTTCTTTAATTAGTTTGGCTCTTTCCCGCAAATCTATAACAAACATTTTCACAGAGTTTTCAATTTGATTGACAAAGGATTGATAATTCCACTGATACGCGTATTCTTGAACTTAAGACAAAGCAAAAACCAGGGATGACAGGCCCTGGTTTTTGGCTTAAGATGATTTTTTTTATGCATCGCAGCAATACTCAAAGATGTTAATGCTTTTTTCCGAAATACTGATAATAGTTGGTTTGGATGAATCCGTTGAAAAGTTTTCGTTTCTTGGTGGCTTTTACACCATATTTTTGTTCAAATGCATGAAATGCCGTTAATATATAAACACTCCATGACGGGTGTTCTTTCATAATATTGCCCAGATCCTGATATATCTCCGCAGCATCATTCCGATCTCCTATACGTTGTCCATATGGCGGATTGCCGATTAAATAACCATTTTCTTTTCGGATGGTCAGGTCGCTTACTTGCATTTGTTTCCAGGAAATCAGATCACCGAGCCCGGCTTCGGTCGCATTTTCCTTGGCAATATCAATCATCTTGTGGTCAATATCCGACCCGGTTATATCAAGTTTCTGGTCATAATTCGCTTTATCTTCCACTTCTTCAAACGCATTTTCCCAATACCGGTTATGAATCCATTCCCAATTCTCGGAAGCAAACTCACGGTTAAACCCGGGAGCGATATTCTGACCAATTAAAGCAGCCTCGATCGGGATTGTTCCTGATCCACAAAAAGGATCCGTCAACGGATAATCAGGTTTCCAATTAGTCAGCATGATCAACGCTGCCGCCAATGTTTCTTTTAATGGTGCCTCCCCTTGCCCAACACGGTAACCGCGCTTATGCAAACCCGCACCGGATGTATCAATGGTTAACGTGGCGATATCTTTATGGATAGCGGCTTCAACTTTGTATAATGAACCCGTTTCAGGCAGTTTTCCGGCAACCCCATATTTTAATTTTAAACGTTCAGCAATCGCTTTTTTAACAATAGCCTGACAATCCGGGACACTATGTAAAGTGGATTTTACGGATTTTCCCGAAACAGGAAATTCACCGTCTTCCGTTATAACATTTTCCCACGGCAGCGCTTTTGTAGCTTCAAATAATTCTTCAAATGTAAGCGCTTTGAATTGACCAACTTGCAGTTTGACACGATCGGCACTACGCAGCCATAAGTTACAGCGGGGAATAGCTGATACAGGTGCATTAAACGTGACCTTTCCATTTTCAACATTCACATCATATCCCAGCTTTCTTACCTCTGCTGCCACAACCGATTCCAGTCCCATAGCAGCTGTTGCGATTAATGTAATATCATTGGACATATGTATTTCCTTTCATTTCTGAATTAAAGCAGTATTAGTTTACCACAATGACGTACAATTAAAAAACCTTTCTGAAAGGATCAGAAAGGTTCCGGTTAACCATTTTGGACCATTGAATACTTGATAAGCCATGTTCTGTACCGTTGTACTTCTACGGTGGTCAGCCTTGTACATCGGTCGTAATCATCTATCTACGGGTATTAACATGAATACCCGTCCCTCTTTCGGTTCATTTCCCTAATCAAGGGTGCCCCTACCAAATTTTTGGGTTGCTCACTCGCGGGGTTTACCGCGTTCCACCCGGACTGTTTCCAATCCGGCTGCGTCACTGTGGCACTTTCAAGTGTACTGATCCATGTCTTTCGAGTTAGGATGTTCCACTGCCGTTAACGTTTGACCGTTACCTTGACTTATGATTTCGTCAAGCACGAACACTACAGGCATCGCAGCCTGTGTGAGCATGGACTTTCCTCTGTATATGAATATATACAGCGATTACGCAAGTATTCAATTCATATCTAAAAAGATTATACCATATTTAAATGGCTTCTTCACTGGTAATTTAAAACATCATTCGGAATCGGCGTATTTGTTGCCGAATACAGCTTTTTCAAGATTGGAAACACGTTTTAAAATATCATAGTTGACTTGATGGTTTGGTGTTGCTTGGCGGCTCCTGGTCTGATCGGATTGTTTTCTGAGACGCTCATTTTCCTGTCGTAGTTTATCGATTTCCTGATTGAAGACTTCGTAGTCCTGAATAATTGTATCGAGAAACTCATCAACTTCTTCCTGATTGTAACCGCGCATTGCGGTCTTAAAATCTTTTTCCAATATGTCTTTTCCTGTAAGTTGAATCCGGTTTGTATTCATCTTCAGTCACCTCTGATTTTTCTTTTCATAGTCAAGAAAAAAGCATGTCCATTTTTATGTGTATTGCTATTCGTTTTCATATATGCACCATTTCTTCTGTTTTTAGTATAACATGATTCCTAACAGTTGTCTTATTGGATTGACATGGGGGTGTGTTCATCTTTATCGTTAATTTCGGTCCAAATATTTGCTTTCCGTGGAATCGCGCCAAGCTTCCCACCTTGATCTCATTCTTTGCTGCTTTTGGTGTCTTGAACCTTCCCGTCATGAGTTCCCGCGTCTTTCACTTCAAAAGCACGAAAAAGAGAAGCTGATTGATCAGCTTCTCTCGCCCATATCCTCTGCCTGGAAGGAAAATGGCAGTAATTCTTCCATTGTGACTGTTTTGGTTTCACTATGTATATCGGCTAAATGAATTGACATGTTGCTGTCAAAAAATTCACTCATCACTTGCCGGCAAGAACCACATGGTGGAACAGGACGTTCAGTATCAGCCACAACGGCCATCTCAGAAAAATCATGAGCACCATCAGCAATGGCTTTAAAAATGGCCACCCGTTCCGCACAGCAGCTGACGGGATATGCTGCATTTTCGATATTGCATCCCGTATATACTTTCCCTGAACGCGTTAAAACTGCTGCACCGACAGGGAATTTTGAATATGGGACATATGCTTTATTTTTAATATTTTTGGCCTCTTTGAGTAAATTCTGCTTATTCATACGCTTCTCCTATCTTACATAAGTGCGACGTTATTATAATCGAAATCGGCTTGATTTGTAAAGCGTTTAATCCTCCGCATGTAAGGGTCAGTAACATGCCAAAAAAACAGCGGCTGACTGACCCTGAATGCCCGATTCTACTCGGGCCTGAACGATGCAGGTCACAAAGGCGTTGCAACACGACGCCAAGTACTTAGCCTGTGTTCCTTAACCAGTCGGAAAAAAGCACCCGACTGAATGATGTTTCGCTTTATCCGCCTGGCAGATCAGATAACAGCTGGTCAAGAATGAAGTGTATGGAGTGATTCAATTCCATATACCGTTTCCGCTTGACATCAACATAATAACTGTTCATCAATAGTAATTCCATATTTTCACGTGTTGATGCAACCTGCTGCGGATGAAGATTCACCTTCCGTTCTTTGACAGCTTTGAGTGCATTCTTCTCCCATTCAGCAAGCAGTTCATAAACAGGTTCAGTACGTTCTTTCACCATTTGAAAAAATTGCTTGTCTTTTTTACTTTCTGGAGGATTATTTTCTTCATATATATTCTTTAATTGTTCAAGATGCTCCTTAAGGGCTTCGGTTTGCTGCATTAAATTCATAAAATATCCTGACCTTTACAAAATATTTTAGCTGACAAGCATATTTTATCATTCAGTTCGTTAAAAAGCACCCGTTACGACAGTCTTTTTTGCGATTGATTGGGGATAAACCGATTGTGCACTAGCTTCTTTCTTTTCATTCGCTGCTTTTGCTCCAGTTTGTTTATGGTATATGCAGTATGATAGAGGTCCTGGTGGCAGGTCTGAAATTCCTCCTCGATGGTGTTATCGGTCGCCATCGTAATTTTTTGATCGATTAAACGCAGCTGGTCAGTTATTTCAGCCAATGCATCTGTGAAATCGTGCTTCCGGTTCTTCCTCGTTTTTGTGTTGACTGTTGTTATTTCGGTCATGATACTCACCCTCATATTAAGATTTGTTATTCACTATTTCGGGATAGTAGGCCGCTTCCCTTCCCCTTCGACAAAACTAGAAGAATAACGGCAAAACAAGTGTAAATTCACTCACGTATACACAAACTAATGACAAAGGAGGTGATTGTCATGGATAAAAAACCATCACAGGAGAAGACTGAAAAACATCACCGCAAAAAAGAAAATCAAAGCCGCAGCAAAAAATTGGACGGCCCTAACCGTCCTTCAACCTAATCAATGCAGATAAGGATTTGTCCTGTGGCAAATCCTTTTTTATGCGAAAATATCTCTTAAATGATAGTAAGCATAAAGCAGTTTGCGTCTGTTATAAAACGTTTTTTGAATGCCTGGACTTTGTCGATCTCGGCAAAGGTTTTCAGTCCATTTTTGCTTGATGCCCCCGCTTTTATACCAGTCGCTCCGAATATTATCCTGATGGCTGATAACCGGATAAATGGTGCGTAAGAGAGGTGCTTTATCCATTTTGATGCCAAGAAAACGTTCATAGTCCATTCTTGACCCCGTATGTTCAACAGAACGTGCAAAGTCATACAATGCGTCATAAACGGTGGGGTTGAACATGATTGATGCAATCTTTTTCCCAAGCACAATTCGTTTATCGATATTCGTAAAGTCATGTACGAACGCTCCATAGAGTGTGGCTGATCTGATTGGCAGCAGAACAGCATTCAATGACAGAATGTCCTGTAAAAGATATGGCGGACGCAAAAACACCCGATACTTAAAATAATCCTGTTTAATGACAGGGCCATGGATCACATTCTGCTCATTGATAATCAGCGAAATCATCAATCGTTGTGTGTCTTTGTGCTTCCAGAAATAAGTCCATTCCTTTTGCATGAAACGGGACACATGAAGTTCCGGCAATAAATGGAACATCGGTTTGCTTAATTTCAAAGAAAGCTTATAAATCAGCAGCTGTGGATATGCATCGGAAAAAATAAGCCAGTTGGCGCGCTCATAGGTCATAAATAGACGCTCCCGCTGGGTATCTGACAGGATTGTCCGGAATGGCGGCAAGGCTAAATCAGTCATGTTCCAGCCTGCATTTCGCGACACCATACTCGCGAGGAAAGCCCATTTTATTTCAGGAAAAATCGTATAAAAGTTTTGATAGGCTTTTGTACGGGAAATGTTATCAAAGTTGTGCGCTTTTGTCTCAGATACTATATAATGGACATAGTCGCGTTTTTCCCGTTCAATCATCATATGAAGACCCCGTTTCATAGGATTTATAGTCAATTGCTGCATTTTTTGATATGATACTGTAATAAACTAGGGGGAGAATAAATGCGTTACCCAAATGGCCAAAAAAGAAAGAGTATCCAAAAGGCATCCAGGCAAATCCGTTCAATCGGGTTCGGTAACCGCGGCATGACATTGGAAGCGGATATCAATGCCACGAATGCCTTTTATCGGGATACAGATAAGGCAGTGATCCATAAAAAACCGACACCGGTACAGATTGTGAACGTCCACTATCCAAAAAGAAGTGCCGCTGTCATTACAGAGGGATACTTTAAACAGCCCTCCACAACCGACTATAATGGTTTGTACCGTCATAAGCATATTGATTTTGAGGCAAAAGAAACCAAAAATAAAACGAGGTTTCCACTTGCAAATATACATGGCCATCAGATTGATCACATGAAATCAATCGTAAATCACGGTGGTATTTGTTTTTTGATTATACGGTTTTCCATCTATAATGAGACATATTTGATGCCTGCTGACACGTTTTTCCCATATTGGGATAAGCAATTTAATGATGGGAGAAAATCGATTCCATACGAAACGATTCAACATAAAGGCTACAGCATTCCATTTCATTATCAGGCAAGGGTTGATTATTTAGCCATTGTCGACCAGCTTTACTTTTAGATTGGAGGAGAAAGCGTTATGGCAACAAACGGCCAATCTCGTACAGCAAGACGAAGACAAAAAAAAGCTGCAAAAAAACCATTATGGAAAAAGATTCTAATGATCATCGGTATTGCCATCTTGGCTATTGGAATCGGTGTTGGCGGACTGTTCACCTATTATATTGCCACAGCACCGGAAATTGATGCATCTAAACTGGATTCACCATATTCATCAAAAATATATGACAAGGATGGCGAACTGTTTGCCGATCTGGGCGCCGGTGAACAGCGAACAAAAGTTGAATATGAAGAACTGCCGCAGGTGTTGATTGACGCTGTTCTTTCAACCGAGGATGCACGATTTTTCGAACACCCCGGTATTGATGTATGGCGGATTGGCGGCGCTTTGGTTGCCAATGTGACAAATGGTTTTGGTTCAGAAGGTGCCAGTACGATTACTCAGCAGCTGGTTGAACAATCCTTCCTGTCACCGGAAAAGAAAATCAGCATCAAAGTTCAGGAAATGTGGCTGGCTCTACAACTGGAACGCCAGTATTCCAAAGAGGAAATACTGGAGATGTATTTGAATAAAATTTTTTACGGAAATGGCGCATATGGCGTTGGCAAAGCGGCAGAGGTTTATTTCGGCAAAACGGACCTGAGTGAACTGACGCTGCCTGAAGCAGCTATACTTGCCGGTTTGCCGCAGCGGCCATCTGCATATAATCCGTTTAAAAACCCTGATTTAATGAAAGATCGGATGAACACAGTTCTAAATTTGATGGTCGAAAATGATAAAATTTCGGAAAGTGAAGCTGAAAAAGCGAGCCAAGTGGATATCCCTTCACTGCTCACTGATGATACACCCGATCCTGTACGATATGAGGCATTTTTACAGCAGGTACGTAAAGAAGTTGAAGAAAAGGTCGATGGTGCGGATATTTATACAGATGGACTGGAGATCCATACAACACTCGATACCGATGCACAGGAACACGTTGAATTTTTGCTCTCCGAGGATAGCTCGATAAATTATCCGGCACCTGTTACCGATGAGGAAGGCAATGAACATGAAATGGAAGCGGGGATGACTGTACTTGATACTGAAACCGGCGCAATCCGAGCAATTGGCGGTGCCCGCGGCGGCCTGGAAAATGATGGGCTGAATTATGCGACGGATATAAGCCGTCAGCCGGCCTCAACGTTCAAGCCGATAATCGACTATGGTCCCGCCATTGAACATCTCCAATGGTCAACGTATCATCAGCTGAATGATGACGGCCCATATGATATTGCTGGTTCCGATGCCCAGATTAACACATGGGCCGGCCAGTACTACGGCTGGGTATCGATGCGGTATGCTCTGCAGCAGTCTCTGAACGTCCCGGCTGCCAAAACATTAGAGGAAGTCGGCATGGATACAGACAAAGAATTCGCGGAAGGTCTGGGCATCTCGATTGGAGACACGCCAATGGGGATAACCGATGCAATTGGCGGCGGACAAATTGGAACAAATCCGCTTGATCTTGCAGGCGCCTACCGAGCATTTGGAAATGGCGGTGTGTACAATGAGCCATACGCTGTAACTGAAGTTGTTTTCCCGGATACCGGAAGAACTGTTGATTTAACACCGGAACCTGAAGCAGCCATGTCCGAGTCTACGGCATATATGATCACTGACATGCTCAAGACCGCCATTACAGATGGAACCGGTGCACAAGCGAATGTTCCCGGCCTGCCGGATGCCGGTAAAACAGGTACCAGCACACACGATGAAGTAGAAGGTTCTCCTGATTCCTGGTTCACCGGGTATACGACGAATTATACGATTTCGATATGGACCGGGTACAATGACAACAGTATCACGTTACCGGATACGAAAATTCCGCACGCGTTATACAAAAATACCATGACCGAACTGTCCAAAGATATTGAAACGCCTGACTTTACACAACCTGACTCTGTTGTTGAAGTGCCGGTGGAAAAAGGGTCAAGACCTGCTAAACTGCCAAGTGATTATACACCTGAGTCTGAAATTGTAACCGAATTGTTCGTAAAAGGAACCGAACCAACCGAGACGTCAGAGCAATTTGATCAGCTTGACCCAGTGGAAGGACTGGAAGCAGCCTATGATGAAGAATCGGATACCATACAGGTTGAATGGGATTATGATTCAGATGAGGAAGTGTCCTTTGAAGTGAGCGCAAGTGTGGATGGCGGTCAGATGCAGGGTCTTTCGTCGACTGATGAGACGTCGATGGAAATTTCCAATGTGGAACCTGGGACAACGTACGAGATTCAGGTTGTCGCCGTAACAGATTCAAGTACCAGTGAACCTGCGACAACCACCGTTCAAGTACCAGGTGATGAAGAAGATGACGCGGAAGAAGAGGAGAATGGAGAAGAAAACGGAGAAGGAAACATTCCGGCGGTCAGCGGTCTCAGCGCCAGCCCATCCGGTTCGACGATTGATGTTTCCTGGCAATACAATGGTCCGCCTGCACAGTTTGAAGTCGTTGTGACACAAAACGGCAGCGAAATACAGCGGCAGACGGTACAGTCCGCAGGAATTATTATTGAAGGTGCTCAGCCAGGTGCTTATAACATTACGGTCACACCTGTCGGGCAAAATGGTGCCAATCAGGGTGTCAGAGGAGAACCGAGCAGTACCAGTGCCCAAGTCAATGAAGACAGCGGGGAAACTGGTGGTAATAACGAAGAAGAAAATGAAGAAGAGAACGAAGAAGAAAACGAAAACGGTAATGATGGGAATGGCGGTCAAAATTAATCGCCGTTAACCACAAAGAGGCAGTCTCATATTACTGAGACTGCCTCTTTTCGATTAATTCCCGGCTTTTTCCGCTTTTCTCATCCGCTTCTGCCCTTCCCGGCATAAATCAAGCAGCGGACATTCCGGACATTGCGGGTTTCTTGCCTTGCAATGATATCGCCCGAAGAAGATCATCCGATGATGGGTATCAGCCCACTCTTCTTTTGGCACTTTTTTCATCAGGGTCTGTTCGACTTCCAGAACGGAATCTTTCCAGCGGCAGATCGCTAATCGTTTGGCAACACGTTCGACATGTGTATCAACGGCGATCGCTGGTTCCTTAAACGCAACAGATGCTACAACGTTAGCGGTTTTCCGCCCTACTCCGGCAAGCTTCATCAATTCCGTTTTTGTTCTGGGCACTTTTCCATCATAGTCATCAATCAGCATCTGACAAAGTTTTCGGATATTTTTCGCTTTATTGCGGTAAAGACCAATTGATCTGATGTCCTGCTGCAACTCTTCTAAAGGAACTGCCAAATAATCCTCAGGTGTTTTATATTTTTTGAATAATGATGCCGTTACTTTATTAACCAAGTTATCTGTACATTGGGCAGATAATAACACAGCAATAACAAGTTCAAAAGGATTGTCGTGGTTCAGTTCACACTGTGCTTCCGGGTACATTTCCTTCATGACATCCAGACAGTGCTGAACCTGTGACTTATTAAGCATCCACTATTCCTCCTCCAGCCAGTTATAATAAATGGATGTATCCCGTTTTTTGGGCTTATTGTCTTTTTTAGCCGCCTGCTTTTCATGGAAAGCTTTGCTTGCATTACGTGCCTGTTCAACGGTATGAATCCCTTTCTTTTTCCACTCCCGGAGAATCCGGTCAATATATTTGAAATTAAGCTTCCCCATCAGCACAGATTCCCTTAACGCTGCTTTTATAAGCGCAGGGGCAAGTTCGTCTTCATCAAGCCATGTATTGATCATCTCAATCTCAAATGGTGACAGTGGTCTGCCAAACTCCTGTTCAAACAGTATAAATATGGTGCCATCACCTTCTGCCTGGTCTTCCTGCTTTTCTGCAAACAGTTTTTCCCAGAGCGGGTTGAGGCTGTATGATTCAGTAATCTGATTCGCTTCATTTTTCAATTGCTCAATCGATAAAAAGTTTTTCTGAATCAATCTGCGCAATATATTGGCACATTCTTTTTCGCTGATTGTCAAATGACTGGCCAGGTCGTTTGGTGTGGGAAAATCATTTTTTTCCTGTTGAAAGCGCAGCAGCTGTATAATGACCATGACTTCCTGTTCCTTAAGTCCCAACGTTGTAAATTGATCAAGTAATTGAACAGGTACTTGTATCTGGTTTAATAAAATATCCTGAAATGAAATGAATCTTGTCATAATGCACACCTCATTTCCAGTATAGCATGTTTCTTTCAGCTGCAGATGTTAAAATCCCTTGCTTTTTGATCGGCAAGGGATTGTGATGAAACGATCAATTATTAAGGATACAGCCGGTTCAGCAGTCTCGGAAATGGAATTGTTTCACGAACATGATCCACTCCGGCAATCCAGGCAACTGTCCGTTCAAGGCCCAATCCAAAACCTGAATGGGGCACGCTCCCATATTGGCGCAGTTCCAGATACCATTGATAAGCGGGACCTGTCAGATCATGTTCTTCATAACGCTGTTCCATGAGCTTAAAGTCATCAATGCGCTGTGATCCGCCGATGATCTCTCCATAACCCTCCGGGGCGATAAGGTCTGCACACAATACAACTTCCGGCCGCTCAGGGTGTGGTTTCATGTAAAATGCTTTTATATCAGCAGGGTAATTTGTGATAAATACTGGTTTTTCAAAGCTTTCAGCAATAGCTGTTTCATGGGGCGCACCAAAATCCACTCCCCATTCGATGTCATCAAAGCCTTTTTCCTTAAGTAATTTTATGGCATCGTCATAGCTGATTCTTGGAAATGGCGCCTTGATAGACTCGAGTTTTGTTGTATCCCGTCCAAGTGTCTGCAATTCAAGACGGCATTTTTCAAGAACAGATTGAACAACAAAACTGACATATTGCTCTTGGATTTCCAGACTTTCGTCATGATCAACAAAAGCCATCTCCGGTTCAATCATCCAGAATTCAATTAAGTGTCTCCGCGTTTTTGACTTTTCTGCACGGAATGTCGGGCCGAATGAAAATACTTTACCAAAAGCCATAGCCGCTGCCTCCATATACAGCTGGCCGCTTTGTGACAAATAAGCTTGCTCATCAAAGTATTGTGTATGGAAAAGTTCAGTCGTTCCTTCTGCTGAAGAACCTGTCAAAATCGGCGGATCTACTTTCACATATCCGTTATCATTAAAAAATTGATACGTTGCCCGAATGATTTCATTCCTTATTTTCATGATGGCATGCTGACGGCTCGAGCGCAGCCATAAATGCCGGTGATCCATCAGGAATTCCGTTCCGTGTTCTTTTGGTGTTATCGGGTAATCAACCGCTTCCTGAATCAGCTCAATGTCACTCACCTGCATTTCATAGCCGAATGGCGAACGTGTATCTTCTACAATCGTTCCTGAAATGTACATTGAGGATTCCTGTGTCATATTTTTAGCGAGCTGAAACACGTCGTCTGTCACATCATTTTTGGCTACTACGCCTTGAATAAACCCGGTACCATCCCTTAATTGCAAAAAAGCGATTTTACCGCTTGATCGTTTGTTGGCAAGCCACGCACCAATGGTCACAACTTGACCTTCGTATGCTGGTGTTTGTGAAATCGTTGTTTTCAAAATATTCCCTCCAAAACTATGATTGATGGTTTAGAACAAAATGTTTAATGCGTTTTGCGGCTTCTTTTATTTGATCGACTGAAACAGCATAAGACAAACGGACGTTTTCCGGAGCACCGAACCCGGTTCCGGGCACTAAGGCAACTTTTTCTTCCTCAAGCAATGCTTTCACCCAATCATCAACATTATCAAAGCCATTCTGACTGACAGCTTCCTGTACATTCGGGAACATATAAAATGCGCCTTTAGGTTTGACACATGATATCCCTGGTATATCTTTTAATAAGTCATAAAATAATTCAAGCCGTTCATTGAATATATTCCGCATTTCGGCATTGGGATCTTCATCTTTATTATAAGCGGCTAAAGCTGCGTATTGGGCAATTGATGTTGGGTTGGATGTCGAATGAGATGCCAGGTTGGTCATGGGCTTAATTATCTCAGCAGGTCCGGCGGCATACCCAATCCGCCATCCTGTCATCGCATGTGATTTCGACACACCATTAATAATGATGGTATTATTTTTCAGTCGGCTGGAAATTTCAGCTATTGAAACATGTTTGTCATTCGTGTATATCAATTTTTCATAAATTTCATCTGATACAATCAAAATATTATGTTTTAAGCAGATGTCGCCTAGCTCCTGCAGTTCTTGTTGATTGTACATCATGCCAGTCGGGTTGCTTGGCGAATTAATGATAACTGCTTTTGTTTTTGGTGTAATAGCTGCTTCAAGCTGCTCTGGTGTTATTTTGAAATCATTTGCCTCTTCTGCATTGATGAAGACCGGCTTTCCTTCAGCCAGTTTAACCTGTTCCGGATAACTTACCCAGTAAGGTGCAGGCACAATTACTTCATCCCCTTTATTTAACAGAACCTGGAAGAGTGTATATAGAGCGTGTTTAGCACCTGTTGTCACAATGATTTCATCGGTTGTGTAGGTAAGTTCGTTATCGCGGATGAATTTATTCGCAACCGCTTCCTTCAGCTCATTTATACCACCGGCTGGTGTATATTTGGTAAATCCCTGTCGCATAGCTTTTTCTGCAGCATCCAGTATATACGCCGGGGTATTGAAGTCAGGTTCACCTGCACCAAGCCCGATAACATCATATCCCTGGCTTTTTAACGCCTTAGCTTTCGCGGTAATCGCCAATGTCGATGATGGTGTTAATGTTTTCACTCGATTTGCAAGTTCCAATTTAATAGTCACCTTCCTAGTCAAAATAACTGGTTGTAACGAATTACTTCAATCATTGAACCGTCCTGAAAAGATAAATATGCCATTACATAGTAACCTGCATTATCTTCATATGTTATTTCCCATGCCGGCTGTTTTCCGTCATTCGAAATGACTGCTGGCTGTATATCAACCAGTGTACAGGCATCACACCGGTCGTTCCAATTGGCTCTAACCTCTTCTTTGGCAATTATATCCGACTGCTTGACACTTATTATATTGGCCGGGTTTCCATCAAATGGATAAAAAACAATCGCAGCCGCATCATTTTCGGTCTCCCCGTAAACCGTATAATATGCATTTTCACCGTGAAACCGTTCAATTTTACTGATTGTATTCAATTCGGTTTCCTCAAGCACGTGTGTTTCTACCTGGTCAAATGATGCTGTGCGATTATCCTGGATAGTCAGATACAGATAAATTCCAAAAATAAGACATGCAACAATCAGAAAGCCAATAATTCCCGACACCCATTTCAGCCATCCGGGAAATGTTCTCTGTGAAAATCGATTATTTCTCATTTGTCTCATCCCATGGTCGGTAAAATCCTGATTAGTATAGCCATTAATTGTCCTCCATGTCATAATTGCTGCTATTTTTATCATATTTTGCTACTTATATTGCTGCTGGTCACGCCCACACTATAAGTAACGTTGAAATTAAATAAGCAGTACACACTATATAGTATAACAAGCATTGCGGCAAATTGTTATTGATTTCAACAAAAAATTTCCCGGCCCCATACCGCTGGATACTGATGCATCGACTGGTGCATCAGTATTTTTTTAAGAATTCGCGTCATGCGTTTTCTTCTTAAAACCATTCGTTTGCTTTTTTCATGATGGCGTGTGTCGAATCATGTGTTATTGGCACATCCGGAATTGATTCGGTGAAATATTTTCCGTAACGGGCTTTCATGATACGTGCATCACAAACGAATACAATCCCCCGGTCATTTGTGGAGCGGATCAGTCTTCCAAAACCTTGTTTAAACCGGATAACGGCATTCGGCAATGCCAATTCAAAAAAAGGGTTTTTACCTTCATTTTTGAATTGATTCGATTTTGCTTCATACACTGGATGATTCGGAGGCTGGAATGGCAGTCTTACGATCATGAGACATGATAAATCCTGTCCCGGAATATCAACGCCTTCCCAGAAAGAACTTGTCCCCAGAAGTATTGATTGGCTGAATGTTTGAAAATTCTTTTTCAGCCGGGATCTGCTGCCGCTGGATATCCCCTGGGCTATCAGCATATATTCGCTGGTATCAATCGTGTCCCTTAACAGATAGTAACCTTTGCGAAGCATGTCATACGACGTAAACAAAACGAGCATTCGGCCATTTGTAATCTGAGCCAAAGATATAATGGCTTCACACACTGCGTGGACGAAATCATCCAGTGTGCTGTATCTGACATCAGGAAAATCGTCCGGAATCATGAGCTGCACCTGATTCTGATATGAAAAAGGTGAACTTATTTTAGCCGTGATCAGATTTTCCGGTGACAATCCGAGCCTGTTTTGACTGAATGAAAAAGAATCACGTATCGACAATGTCGCACTTGTTAAAATAACACTTTCCTTTTGACTGAAAAAGTCGTTTGCCAGCAATGTGGATATATCTGTCGGTTCACTGTACAAATATACAGCATTTTTGGCACCATATGCTTCCATTTCAATCCATTTCACCTCAGCATGGGCACTATCCGTCAAAAACAGCTGTTCCAGCCGGTCAATAATGGATTGGAGTTCTTCCATATGTGCTTTCAGATCTTCCGAATAATGATCGTTTACGCTGGATTCAACCTGTTGGTTTAATGATGAAAGCAAATGGATCATGTCGCGCAGGTAAAAGGTTAGTCTGTTCACCATTTCGATAATAGTATTCCATTGTGCGGGGTCTTCTTTATCACCATCAAACCGATATTGAATTCTCCCGGTATCACTTAACGATTTATTTTTCTGTTTCTGTTCGACAACATATTGGAACAGCATCCGGAAAAAATCATCCACTTCATATTTCGTTTTTCCAATAAGATCATCCCATAACGTTTTTGAAAAACTATCCGCATCATTGATCGGATGATCCAAAAGCAATTTTCCGATCAAGTCATTTTCGTCTGTTCTGCCTATTTGACTGAGCGTGTTTTGTACGTGGACATAATGCAGCCTCAAGCCATAATGTTTGGAAGCAGTTTCTTCCAGGTGATGTGCTTCATCAATGATTGCTTTATCATAGGATGGCAGCAATTGATAATCATTAAACATGTCTGTACATAATAAAGCATGGTTGGTAATTAGAATATCCGCTTTCTGTGCTTTTCTGCGGGCACGCTGATAATAGGACCGTGAAAACCAGGGTGATGACGGATCAATGATGCCCTCAGTATCTGTAGAGATTTGCTTGTAAAAAAAATAACCACTCGATGGCAGCTGAATCTCATCGATATCTCCCGTCTCGGTTTCTGTCAGCCATACGAGAAGCATGGCTTTCGTTAACGTTACATCATAATTATCCGTCTGTTCAGAAGCGAGTGCACGTTCAAATTTTTCAAGGCTTATATAATGCTTTTTCCCTTTAAGTAACGCGACATTAAAAGGAAATGATACAAGCCGGTTGATCAAAGGAATCTCCTCATCAAGCAATTGTGATTGCAATTGAGTCGTATAAGTGCTGATAACGATTTTTTTATTTTTGGTGACCGCTTCATAAATTGCCGGAAGCAAATAAGCCAATGATTTGCCTGTACCGGTTTCTGCTTCAATCAGTGCGTGATTTTTTGTCTGAAAGGCGTCAAATACCGTTTCAGACATTTCACGCTGTCCTTCCCGTTTTTCATAGTTGGGCATCTGTTGTTCCATGGTCCCATCAGCTTCATAAATAGCGTCAAGATAGCTGCCGAAAGATGTATCGATTTCCTGTTTTTGGGTTTTGACATCAGTCACTTCCTTTATAGCCAAACCTCTATAGATATCCATTCCTTCATTTTCATCACTGGAAAAGGCAAGTACCTGCTGCTGTTCGGACAATATAGCATGCAAATCTGATTTCAGACCTTTTTCCAGGCTGAGCAAATGGTTTATGGTTTCATAAGGCAGTTGTTTGAGCTTACGCAATAATGTCAACAGTAATTTTGCCGTCATATGAGCATCAGTAATCGCACGATGTGGCGCATCATGCGCAATACCCAGATAGTCTGCGAGTTGTCCCAATTTAAAACCCGGTGCCTGCGGGTAAAGGATACGGGCGAGTTCCACCGTGTCCAATACCGGATTATGCAG
This sequence comes from Lentibacillus sp., assembly GCF_035301925.1. Classification (GTDB taxonomy): domain Bacteria; phylum Bacillota; class Bacilli; order Bacillales; family Amphibacillaceae; genus Lentibacillus. The sequence goes on from NZ_DATGTI010000048.1 coordinate 18,573, forward strand.
TTCAGGAAAATCGCTTGCTGCCAGCTCCTCATTCAGAAAGCCTAAGTCGAATGGCACATTATGGGCCACCAGGTAACTATTTTTAAACATGGCCGTTATTTCGGCAGCTTTGTCCCGGAGGACGGGGGCTTCACGAACGTCTGTATCAGTTATCCCTGTTAAATTAGTTATAAAAGGCGGAATCGGTCTTTCCGGATTTAGAAAAGTCGAATATTCTTGAGTAATGCCATTCTTTTCAATGACAACAATTCCAACCTCGATAATTTTATCAGGGTTCACCGGTGAATGTCCTGTCGTTTCCAAGTCGATTACAACATACTTCTCATTCATATTGCCACCTTACTCTCAATTAAACGTATTACAGAGGTTGTTCAAAAACTCCGACAAACATGACGCGTCGAATAAAGGATCTTCGGCCAAATACCGATAAGTCGCACAAACTGCTAAGTCACCACATCTATTGAAAGCTCTCATGTGACAATTTCTTTCTTTGGAAAAGAAGACACATTTCCTCCGTGGATGTCGTTTCAAGGTGATTTCCTTGTGTTCAAAACGATGCCACCTCACTTGCAGTCAAAGTTCACGACAACATTGGTTTTTTCTTCACAAAAACCATTCAACTTCTCCCGAATAAATTTTTCGTACGCCATCATTGTCGGTTTGCACAAGCAACGCACCATCTTCCGCAATGCCGGTAAAAGTTGCTTCCAGTTTTTCGCTGTTTGTACGAATCCGGATTGTCTCGCCAACCTTGTATCCATATGATTCCCATTTGTTTTTTATATCGGAAAAACCATTGCGGATAAACGCATTATAAGACCTTTCAAAATACAGCAATATTTGCTGAATGATTTGTACGATTGGTTGTTCCTCGCCGGTTTCCAATTTAAGCGAAGTAGCCTTTTGGCTGATCGATGAGGGAAAGTCTTCATCCGAGTGATTGACATTTATGCCAATTCCAGCAATAATATATTGGATCCGGTCCTGTTCAGCCTGCATTTCAGTTAAAATACCGGCTGTCTTTTTATGATTGATTAAAAGATCATTAGGCCATTTGATTTTTGGTTTTGCTGTTGTGCAATTTGTTATGACATCAGCCAGCACTGTGGCGGTTAGTAATGTCAGCTGTGGTGCAGCAGCAGGATGTATGGATGGGCGTAATAAAATACTCATCCAAATCCCCTTATTCCGGGTTGAGTACCACTGCCGTTCCATCCTCCCTTTTCCCTGTGTCTGTTCATCAGCAATAATGACAGTCCCATGTTCGGCATTGTCACGCGCAGCCTGATGAGCAACTTGCTGTGTGGATGGTGTCGTTGTTTTATGTAGGATATGCTTTCCCAGCCAGTTAGTTTTCAGCCCCCATGTTAGCGTGTTTTCACTTACTTTATCGGGTGATTTCACAATCCTATAGCCTTTTCGGCGAACACCTTCAATGTTATAACCATCTTTTTCCAATTCTTTCATATGTTTCCATACTGCACTGCGGGATATATTCAATTTTTCCGAAAGATACTGTCCGGAAACATATTGATGTCCGCTTGTTTCTAAAAGTTCAATTAATCGGTTACGTGTGGATTCCATTTTGTCCATTCCTTCAATACCTTTTCGTTATTCCTTAGATCCCCTGTAACGACTTTCATTTCCAGTCGCTTTAAAATATTTCCTATCCACGGTCCTGGTTGTCTGTCTGGAAAAAGTTTACATACGTCTTCACCATTTATCGCTAAATCCTGCTTCGAATGGATTGGGAGTGATCTTGCAATTTCCTTAACCCTTTTGATGGATAAGTCGTCATCAAACAGCATATTGGCCAGCACAGTAAAATCATTATAACTGTCCGAATGCAAACGGTACACGAGCCACCGATTCAACCCGTCATGCTTATAATGGTATAATGCTTCATCCAGAGATTCCGCTTCAAATTTGATCTTGTTGGAACACTTCCATCCTCTTATCCATGTATCAATTGTTATGGCTGGATCGATAAAATGAAACATGGCCATAACCGCCCCAAAAGACTGCAAAGGCTTGATTGGATTCGGCAGCCGTTCCAAAATGCAGGGGTTATCCGCTAAAACTGGCAGATGCTTCGCTAAGTTAATCATTTTAAAATAATACATACCGGTTTCGATATATGACCCTGCAAAAAATTTCGACGTTTCCTGCTGGATTCGTTCCACTGCTATTGAATTCAGTTCACTTAAAACAGATTCCATCGCTTGCAAAGTATGTTGATCAATGGAAAAACCAAGCTGACTCGAAAATCGGACTGCACGCATGATGCGCAAAGGATCCTCGTTAAATCGGTCATAGCCCTTTCCGACAGTCCGGATGATACCTTTTCGCAGATCTTCTTCGCCATTAAATGGATCAATCATTTTTCCGGATTTGTCCATTGCCATGGCATTTACGGTAAAATCACGCCGTTTTAAGTCCTGCTCAATCGATTCAACGAATTGGACCGAATCAGGATGCCGCTTATCTGTATAGTCATCGTCCACCCGGAACGTTGTTATCTCATATGACTGATGTTTGTGACGCACGATGACGGTTCCGTGTTCCACACCTACAGGGATGACTTTGCTGAAAATATCTTGGATGACGTCCGGACGGGCAGAAGTGGCAATATCGATATCGCCAATTTCCCGGTTCAGCAGCAGGTCCCGGACACACCCACCGACAAAATATGCCTGATGGCCATATGTTTCAATTCGTTCCAAAATCTCGATTGCTTGTTTGAATTGCTTGGTCAATCGCACAGTATCACCATTTTCAGTGTTACTTGATCAGCTGATCATACAAATCAATATATTGCCGTACAATATCCTTTGAATAGAAATGGGTTCTTGCATGTGTTAACGCATTTTCGGAAAACTGATGTAACAATGATTCATTTTGCAGTAACTCAGTTGCATGTGCTGCAGCCTGTTCGGTATCACCCGGTTCGACGATAAATCCCGTTTCATTATGTTTTATCACTTCTGGAATTCCGCCGACATTTGTACCAATACAGGGCACTTCACATGACATTGCCTCCAAAAGTACAAGACCGAAACTTTCTTTTTCAGACATTAATAATTTTAAATCGGATATCGATAACAAATCACTGACATTTTTTTGTTTGCCTAAAAATAATACCTTGCCAGTGAGCCCAAGCTTTGATACAAGCTGATACATTTCCGAGTATTCCGGGCCATCCCCGACTAACAGCAGTTTTGCACGTATTTTGTCCTGAATCTGTTGAAATGTATTGATAACATCCTGGACATGTTTTACTTTACGGAAATTTGAAATATGAATGATCACTTTATCATCCGGTTCAATACCATACTGATCCCTGATAGACATGACAGGTTTTTTCGTATATTCCGCTTCATTGACAAAATTATAGATCACATGAATAGCTTTATCAGCACCTACTGTCTCATGGGTCTGTTCGACAAGACTCCTTGAGACTGCGGTGACAGCATCCGATTGCTCAATACCATGTCGGATCATTTTCTTCAGGGAATGGTCAATGCCCAGCACAGTGATGTCAGTGCCATGCAGGGTTGTCACAATTTTTACATCGTGTTTGGCAATATCTTTAGCCAGTATAGCACAGATTGCGTGCGGCATGGCATAATGAACATGCAGGATATCAAGTTTTTCTTGATCAATCACTTCTGCCATCTTATTTGCCAGAGCCAAGTCAAATGGCGGATATTGAAAAACCGGATAATGATTAAGCTCCACTTCATGATAATAGATATTGGGATGGATTCGATTTAAGCGGAACGGGAGACTGGATGTTATAAAATGAATTTCATGTCCCGCTTCAGCCATCATCATGCCCAGTTCTGTGGCAATGATTCCCGATCCGCCAACCGTCGGATAGCATGTAATTCCAATTTTTTTCATGTTTTCTTACCTTCCTGCCGATTTTGTTTTACAATGTCACGCCATTCAAAATCGCCTCTTGCCAGCGCCTGTATCATGATTTCGGCTGCTGCAAGATTGGTTGCAAGCGGAATCAGATGGACATCACACAATCGCATCAGTGCACTGACATCCGGTTCATGCGGCTGTGCAGTCAGCGGATCCCTGAAAAAAATGACAGCATCCAACTCATTACTGGCAATTTTTGCACCGATCTGCTGATCACCACCCAGCGGGCCAGACTGAAACCGGTGTACCGGCAGTCCGGTCCCCTCAGCAATTTTTTTACCGGTTGTCCCTGTCGCAAACAGCTGATGTTTCTCCAACACATGTTTATACGCGATCGTGAATTGGATGATATCCTGCTTCTTTTTATCATGTGCAATCAATGCGATATTCATCGTAACTCCGCCTATTCAAGAATATTTTCCAATCCATAGACAAGTTCATTTAATTCCATCACTTTAGTGACTGATAATTTTACACCTTCCATAAATGATGCACGATTGTAAGAATCATGCCTAATTGTCAATGTCTGACCCGGACCGCCGAAAAGCACTTCCTGATGGGCAATCAGGCCTGGCAGACGAACGCTGTGAATATGGATTCCATCTGTGGAAGCTCCTCGTGCACCTTCAAGCGTTTCTTTCTCATCAGGATGCCCCTGCTGTTTGCTCTTTCGAGTTTCCGCTATCATGTTAGCGGTTTTGACGGCCGTACCGGAAGGCGCATCCAGTTTTTGATCATGGTGTTGTTCAACAATTTCAACGTCCGGTAAATATTTTGCCGCTTTTTTGGCAAACGCCATCATCAGCACTGCTCCCACAGCAAAATTAGGCGCTATAATGCACCCGGTGCCATGGGTGATCGATAAATCTTCCAAGGCATCGATTTGTTCTTTTGAAAAGCCTGACGTTCCCACAACCGGCCGTATATCATATAACAACGCAAGTTTTGTATGTTCAAAGCCAACTTCCGGAACGGTTAAATCGATAAATACATCCGCATCAATTTCCTGAAAACATTGCTCAGGATCTTCAAATATTGGAACATTCAGCGCAGGCAGCGACTCAATATCTTTTAATGTTTTACCGTCATTGATACGATCAATGCATGCTGCCAGTTCGAACGATGCTTCATTATGTACCATCCAAACAGCTTCTGATCCCATTTTCCCGCGTGGTCCGGCTATAATAATCTTAGTTTTCATGGTTCATACCTCCTGTTGAGTGGCTACTGAATCTATTTTTCCTTGCGCGTCCAACGATTTTTATCACGTGTTTCGATTTTGCCCATGGAACGTTCAAATGCTTCGGATAAATCAATATCAAGTGAATTGGCAAAACAGGTTAAAACAAAAATAATGTCACCAAGCTCTTCATCTACCGTTTTCTCTTTTTCGGATGTTTTCTTCGGTTTTTCGCCATAATAGTGATTGACTTCACGGGCCAATTCACCGGTTTCTTCGCTCAGTCGGGCCATCAAGCTTAATGGGGAAAAATAGCCTTCTTTAAACTGACTGATATAATCGTCAACCCGTTTTTGAATCTCTCCTGTTGTGTAATGTGGATGGTTTGCTGTCATTCAAATCCCTCTTTATTTAAATGTAATCTCTTTTTATGTTAGCTAAAAGGTCGTATTTTGACAAATCATTGGGCTTTTGATTTTACGGATAATTTGGCTATAATAGAAAAAGTATCCACATGTATGGGAGGTTCAGTTATGATATTCGGCTTAAAACTAAAAAATATCGTATTGATTTTATTTGGATCTGCTATTTTTTCATTTGGTATTGTTCATTTCAATATGCAAAATAACCTGGGTGAAGGCGGCTTTACCGGGATAACATTGCTATTTTATTTTTTGTGGAAATGGGATCCGGCCATTTCCAATTTTGTGCTTAATGTCCCGGTGTTTTTTATTGGATGGAAGTTTCTTGGACGCAATACATTCATTTATACGGTGATTGGGACATTGGCCGTTTCTGTATTTCTGGCTATTTTTCAGATCAATCCATTTGCAATTGACCTGGAGTCTGATATGACCTTGGCAGCACTGTTTGCCGGAGTGTTTATCGGTGTTGGCCTGGGTATTATTTTTCGCTATGGTGGTACAACAGGCGGTGTTGATATCATTGCTAGACTGGTTAATAAATACGCCGGGTGGAGTATGGGCAGAACAATGTTTCTCTTTGACTTACTGGTCATTTCCACCTCCATTGCCACATATCTTGACATGGTGCAAGGGATGTATACGCTGTTAGCTGTCTATATTGGAGCCAGAGTCATTGATTTTATCCAGGAAGGTGCCTATACAGCACGCGGAGCAACCATTATCTCCAGTCGAAGTGACCAAATAGCCGAGTCCATTATGAAGGAGATGGATCGGGGTGTAACGGTGTTGGATGGCCGCGGAAGTTTTACCGGCGAAAAACGGGATGTGCTTTACTGTATTGTCGGACGAAATGAAATTGTCCGGTTAAAAAATATCATTAATGATATTGATCCCCACGCATTTGTTGCAATGAGTTCGGTTCACGATGTCGTTGGGGAAGGCTTTACATTAGATGAAAATAAAAATCCGCTTGAATGAGCGGCAGACCAATACCAACTCCTCCACTGCCGTAACCCGTCTTCATAACTATAATCGGGTACAGGATGAAAAAAAGGGGCATCTAATTTTTATAAGATGATGCCCCCCTTTTGCCTGTATCTTTCGATTATAGCAGTGAGAAGGGATACATACTTAAAAGGGATGGCAATGAATGCCATCCCCGCATTTTTCAAATTGATAATAATACCGTGCAGTTATTCGTTGCTTGCAGCGTAAATCAGGATAAACCGGATCAGTTCAGCAACAGCTACGAGTGCAGCGGCAACATATGTTAATGCAGCGGCGTTCAGTACTTTCTTTGTTTCCCTTTCTTCATTATTTCGGATAACACCTGTTGATACAAGCTGGGCCATCGCTCTGTTGGAAGCGTCGAATTCAACAGGCAAAGTCACTAATTGAAAAAGCACAGCCGCCGACATGAAAATGATTCCAAGCAAAAGCATTTCGCTCATACCAAAAATAATCCCCGCAAATATGAGAAAAAACGAGAAGTTGGAGCCGGTGTTGGCAATCGGAACCAATGCATGTCTGAATCGCAAAAATGCATAATCCTGTGCATCCTGGATCGCATGCCCCACCTCGTGTGCTGCAATGGCAGACGAAGCCATGGATTGTCCATGGAAATTATTGCTTGAAAGGTTCACGGTTTTCTTTTTTGGATGGTAATGGTCTGACAGAAACCCTTTCGTTTCACGGACCTCTACATCGTAAATACCATTGTCGTTAAGGATCTTACGTGCGACTTCAGCTCCGGTCATACCGGATGATGTTGCTTTTTTGGAATATTTTTTATACGTATTTTTTACTTTGGACTGAGCCCATAAAGGGATAATCATCAACAGCGCAATATAAATCAAATATCCGCCGAGACCACCTAGCATGTTCATTCCTCCATCATTTAAGATATCTTGTAGCTTTCTAAGGTCAATTTTAGTCAAAAATGAACCATTCGTCAATTATTTGAATCGTCCTCTGTTTCCTTCTTTTTCTCTCCTTTGTATTTTTTCCAGCCGACGTAAGATAATGTAATGGCTATCGATCCACCAACGATTCCTACCATCCAATAAAAGGGAATCATGTTTACACTGGAGCCGGCTTTTGCTGTCAATGTATAAGGGTGATGTGCTGAGGCGATGATCGGTGCTGACAGTTGAATGAATATGTATATCCCGATTGCGGTCATCAGCATACGCTTTATGAATTTCATGGAGGTCACCTCACATACCATCTTCATCACTAATGTATGTGCGGATAAACCAACATATTACTGGTCATGATCTTGAATTTTTCGATTTAGTCGTCAATACATATGTGATCCATATCGATGCGATGCTCAGCCAAAATGTGAAATAGCCAATTTCATTCATGTATACTGTTAATGATGAATATGTCGGCATTTGGCCAAACACATAATCAATGACATCATTATGGAGTGTCCAGACGGCCGCAAAGACAATGTGGCGTAATTTGATTGCATAAAAGGGGGCATACAATATTCCCTGGATCGCCATTGCCCCATGGGAGAACATCAGCATATAGCCTGTCCAGCCCAATGATCCCTCAATTAATAGGGTCAGGAAATTCATGACAACTGCCCAGATGCCATATTTGAATAGTGTCATCAAGGCAAGTGCTTCAATGTATGGTATATTTTTTTTAATCAGAAAAAAGAATAATACAATCGTAAAAAATAAACTTGCAGTCGGACTGTCAGGAACAAACATCAGAAAAATATCTGACGTTTCGGATAATTGATGGCGATACCAGTAAAAACCGTAAACAGTTCCCAATAAATTAATGAAAAACAGAAGGAATAAAAACCATTTATCAAGAAGTATGTATTTAATCATTTAAAAATCCCTTCTCCACCACTTATATTAAAAACACCTTCACCAAATCTGTTTGGCAAAGGTGTTTTCAAACCATATTATTGTTCTTCATTCACCGAAACAATGAATTCAGCAAGTTGATTCAGTTCTTCTTCAGAGCCTGAAAACTGGTCCGGCGGCATTGAACCGATACCATTCTGAGCGATGTCTTTAATTTCATCAGCTGAACGATCGATACCGATTAATGACGGCCCGGCGGCTCCACCTTGAAGATCTTCACCGTGACAGCTCATACAGTTACTTTCATATACGGCATATCCCTCAGCATCCTTATCAATATTGGCTTGCTCTGATGGCGGAACTGGTTTATTGGATTCAGCACGGCCTGCCCAATCGACACCTGATGCTGATTCATAAGTAAGCCAGATAACTGAGGTCAAAGCCAAAAGCATCATACCCACTGCAATTGGACGCTGGTGTGGCCGTCTGCCCGGACCTTTATCAAGAAAAGGTGCCAGCAGCAAACCGCCGAATGCCAAACCAGGGATGATAATGATGCCGAATAATATATATGGCCCACTGGCAAAGTCGTATTTTAACAACTCATATAGGAATAAGAAGTACCAGTCCGGCAAAGGTATATAACTTGCATCAGTCGGATCGGCCATTCCTTCGAGCGGGGATGGGTGTGCTAACGTCAAACATAAAAAGCCGACTAAAAACACGGATCCGGCCAGCCACTCTTTTAATAGGAAATTGGGCCAAAATGCTTCAGTCCTGCCGGGATATTCTGAGTAATCTTTTGGTATATTCGGTTTGCGTTCCGCGGAGATTCGGGAATCCCCGACGAACTTCATTCCCTTACCCTTATGCACAGCTTAACCTCCTCTTTTTATAGTGGTCCGGATATTCCTTGTTTACGGATTAATATAAAGTGTACACCCAATAAAGCGAACAAAGCAGCAGGCAGGAAGAAAACATGGATGGCAAAGAATCGTGCCAATGTCTGTGCACCGACAATTTCGTCATCTCCAGCCAGCAATGTTTTTAATTCATCTCCAATTATCGGTACATCCGCTGCAATGTTCAGACCAACTTCTGTTGCAAAGTATGCCTTATTGTCCCATGGCAGCAAATAACCGGTAAACCCTAAACCAAGGATGATGAAGAATAAAAGTACGCCAACCATCCAGTTAAGTTCACGTGGTTTTTTATATGCGCCCTGGAAAAATACACGCATTGTATGTAGCAATAGCATAACGACAACAACACTGGCGCCCCAGTGGTGCATACCGCGTACAATCTGCCCGTGTGCAACTTCTGTCTGCAAATAGTAAACAGAGCGCCACGCATTTTCAATGTCCGGAACATAGTACATGGTCAAAAACATGCCCGACAGTATTTGGATAACCACTACGAAAAATGTCATTCCGCCAAAACAATAAACAAATGCGGAAAAGTGATGGGCCGGATTAACATGTTCCGGAACTTCGTGGTCTGCAAGGTCACGCCATAAAGGGGTGATATCGACACGCTCATCAATCCAGTCGTAAATTTTTTGCAGCATTAACTGTTACGCCTCCTCTCTCGGTTGTGCTTTACCAATATACAACATTCCGTTTTCAATTTTGTGCTCATAAATATCCAAACCTGCTGTTGGTGGTGTTCCCGGAACGTTCATACCATCCTTATAATACAGTCCATCATGACATGGGCAGTAAAATCGCTCCGGATGTTCATCGCTGCCTTCCCATGAAACAACACAGCCAAGGTGTTTACAAATCGGGGAAAGTGCAACTACCTCACCATTGTCATCTTTATAAACCCATGCTGTTTGGCTGACAGTGGATTCATACCAGCCATCAACTTGTTCAACTTCCCAGTCTATACGCTGAGGCTCTGTTGTAATATCTTCTTCAGCCAGCTTAACATTGGTAAAATCACCTTCAGATGACCCTTTCTGAAGGACGGGATCAATTGCCATCCTTAATGGCGAAACCATCAATCCGGCTGCCATAAAGCCTCCTACACCTGTAAGTGTGTAATTCAAAAATTGTCGACGGGATACTGGTTGTTTGTCATCACTCATGATTTTCCCCCCTCTATACATTTTTCACGGACAAGTTTATTAAATCAGATTACTAGGACAATACCATGATAGCGCAATCTGTTAAACGGGTCAATATAAATCCATCTGCGCTTTCATCAGTTGTCATTATTTAGTCATTTTAAGAAAGTATACCAAATATTTTGTCTGAAACCGAAAAAATAATACGTTATTTGTTATCTTTCCAATATGAACGGATAAGCTCAGTGACTTGCTGTACTTGACTGTGGATAACCGACTGCCGTTCCCTGGCTTTTGTAGATTCTGTCACGATTGCCGGAAGCCAAATCAATGTTCCCTGCATGTCTTGTTCAAGTTTTTTCCACCCGGAATCGGCCGTTATGAAAAAGATATGGTGGAATGGTTGATACCGAATATCTTCAATCCATGCGTTAATTCTTTCAGCTTCCGCTTCCTTACCGGCTGATTTTAAATAATGATAATCAGGGAACAATAGAATCCGACCGCTTAATTCCCTTTCCAGTTCACGGGTGAATAGAGACATGACCTCACGCTGAAGCGCATCTTTTCCAAGACCGGCATCATCCGATATATGAAAGGGGATTAAAGGTACAATAACTGTGTCAACATATTCTTTTGCCTGAACATATTGGTCCAGATCCTGTCTTGTCCATTTCATAGTATACTACCTGCCTTCCTGTCTATTCTTCAATATCCATATAAATTACATGTTATCTTAGTGGCACAAAAAAAATCAACCTATTGCCTATGTCAATAAGGTTGATATGTCATGTCACGTTCCAGCTTATACAGCTGTTTGGATAACTGTATGAAAGTCTGCCGGTCACGTTCATCCAAAGCATTATCTATTTTTTCACGCAGCCATTTCCGTCGTGAGTCAATAATGGTTTTATCCAATAATTGTTTTGCCATTTTTTGATCCTTCTCTGTTATGAAGTACTCATCAGGAATGAATGGATTCTCAACAAGTACCGCTGCATAATAAATATTTTGATACGATTTATTAAAATTCAATTGAATGTATAATGGTTCATGCTGATTCATGCGAATGTCATGAAACGTTTTTTCGGCATCGGTTGTGACCAGCTGTTTTTTATAAAAACGGAACGGTACTTCATCCGAACAGTTGCTGGTCATGATTAATCCCCGCGGGCAAAATTTGGCCTCACGCACAAAATGGATATTTGATAGCAGCTTTTGATGGTTGACAATATAATTAAGTATCCACACACTTTCCCGTTTTTTTAATTGATAGTGGTTCAAAAACCATTGAATAAAACTTTTTTTGTCCTTTACAGATACAGGAGTTTGCATTTAAAAAACGAACCTCCTCTTTTATAACGTTCATGTGGACTACATTTCACCAGTCTGCTTTAATCGTTCTACAAATTCCTCGATTTCAGGGTCCAGCGGCTGCTGCTGCAAATACGCTTCGAATATTTGGATGGCGTTATGGATCCTTCCCTCCTCTGTCAGGAAATAACCGTATTCTTTCAGGAAATCACTATCCTGGTTTAGGCTATTATATGCTTCCTGGTAATGCTTTAATGCATTGTTATATGATTCCAATTCGTTATACGCACGGGCAAGCTCCCATTCATAGAGAGGATCGCTTGCTCCCATCTTTTTGATATCGTGAATCAGATCAACAATACCATCCTCGTTTCCCTGTTGTTTAAATAACTCAATTAAAAATAAAATCGCTTCTTTGTAGTCGGGATCGAGTGTGATGGCTTCCCGCACCCATTTTTCACTTTCATCATCTTTATTTAACTGGTGTGCCATTGAACCTGCAAGGAAGTAAAGTTCTTTATTGAATTCATCGACTTGAATACCTTGTTTGGCTGTTTCATACGCCTCATTGACCATCTCTTCACCCTCGTAGGCTTTTGCCAATTCGTAATAGGCTGTATGGTAATACATATCCTGTTCAATCACATGTTTCCATGCCTGGATGGCGATATCACTGCGTCCTGCATGCAGGGCAGTGAACCCATATTTAAACAAAGTATCCGGATCCTCGCTGTCAATATCCTGGTAAGTCTCCAGAGCGATTTCATATTCTCCGGAAGCCGCGTATGCTTCTGCCAGCCGGTCATTAATCGAAATGTTGGCAACTTCTTTTGCAACAGGGCGTACTTTTTCATAATACGTGATGGCTTGCCGGTAGTCCCCGTTTGAAAAAAGCAATTCGCCAAGCGCAAAATCAATAATCGGTTCATTCGGTTCATAATGTTTGGCCGTTAATAATTTTTGCTCGGCTACTTCGACTAAACCCTGAGCTTGATATAAATCCGCTAATTGCATGAGCGTTTGTACATAAGCCGGGTCATCTTCTTCAATATCATTCAATAAGTTAATGGCTTCTTCATCATTATCCTGTTCAATATAAACATCTGCCAGCATGACCTTTATTTCACTTTCATTTGGAAATTGGTGCATCAATTCCCGTAAAATATCAGATGCTTCAGTTAGGAATCCCCATTGAATATATAATTCTGCAATCGTAAATTTTTCTTCATCATCTGCTTTTGGCAAATAATCTTCAAGCATTGAAATCGCCTTATCCGACTGCTTTGCCTCCATCAGATGAACGGCTTCCATAATCGTGCTGTCCATGAAGAACATCCTTTCATTCGTTCGTGCATATCTTCTGATTTTTTTATCATATCGAAAACAGTTCACTTATTCAAGGACAAAAGCGGAAATGCAGCTCGATATGTCGTCCCAAAAACTTCAAAGGTTTAACTTAAACATAACAGGAAGGAACCTGTAACGTGACAGATTCCTTTTCGTTCATTTTCTTGTTAACATGTTTAAATGCTCAAAAAAGTCAGGATAGGATATCGCAATTGATGACACATCATCTATGATGACATTTTGTTCCGTGATTAAAGATGCAATGGCAAGCATCATGGCAATCCGGTGGTCGTCATATGCGGCCACCTTTCCCCCGGTCAGCCCAGAAGTACCTTTAATGACCATACCGTCTTCTGTTGGTTTGATATCCGCACCGAGCCTGGTTAACCCATCCGTCACGGCTTTGATGCGGTCTGTTTCCTTGAACCGGAGTTCTCTTGCATCACGAATAATCGTTTCACCTTCTGCTTGGGTGGCGGCTAGAGCGATTACCGGCAGCTCATCGATTAACCTCGGAATGATGTCACCTTCTATGACAATCCCTTTAAGTTTTTGATAGGTAATGGTAACATCACCAAATTTCTCACCACCGGTCGTTTGTTCATTTAAAATCTCTATCAATGCTCCCATTTCCTGTAATACGTCAATGATTCCCGTTCGGCTGTGATTAAGCCCAACATTTGTCAATGTCAATCTGCTGCCTGGGACAATCGCTGCAGCTGTCATGAAAAATGCCGCTGAAGAAACATCACCCGGTACATAAACATCGGCAGCCTTTAAAGGTTTTTGGTTTGTTATTCGAATATGGTGATTCGTTTCCGTGATATCTGCCCCGAATGCCTGCAGCATTTTTTCAGTATGATTTCTGGAAGCCGTCTCTTCCATCACCTCTGTAACACCTTCTGCAAATAACCCAGCCAGAAGCACGGCTGATTTCACTTGCGCACTTTTAATCGGCAGTGTATAGCGGATACCTTGAAGATGACCGCCTCTGATCGCCATCGGGAAGTTGGAGCCATCTTTTCGTCCATCAAACCAGGCACCCATTTTTCCCAGTGGCGAAACCACCCGATCCATAGGGCGTGCAGCTAAGGAAGTATCACCATATACGGAAGTGAAAAATGGCAAACCTGCCAGTACGCCAAGCATCAGCCTGGCAGTGGTGCCTGAATTGCCGAAATAAAGGGGCGATTCAGATTCGGTAAAATGGCCGGGACCTTGGCTGTCGATGGCAAGTGAATTGCCATCTTGCTCAATTGATACGCCGAGATGTCTGAATGCGTCCACGGTCCGCATGCAATCCTCACCGGTTAAAAAGTTTCCGACGGTCGTTTTCCCTTCTGCAAGAGAACCCAATATCACCGCCCGATGGGATATCGATTTATCCCCCGGCACTTGCAGCTTCCCGGTCAGCGGTGATGAAACAGGGCTTAATGTAACCTCTTTCATCTGTGTCACTTCCCTTCCCCTCTGTTTCATTATTCCTCAAGCATTAATTCATAGCCATGGCGCTGTAAAATCTGGTAGCTTTTCAGCTGTTCATCTTTTGTCGAAACACTTAGTCGCAAAACACCTGTCATGCCTTCCCGTATCTCGAGTATTCTTATGTTGGTGATACTGATATCTTCTTCGGCCAGCAGGTTGGCAACAGAAGCAATGGCACCTGTCTGGTCACGAATGTCGACATATAGGTCATAAAAAGCCGGAATGGCACCTTTTTCCTTGGAACCCAGCCCGTCCCGGTAATCCTTTGCCTGCTTAAGGTAGGCTATCAGATCTGCCTTGCTGTCATTCTGGAGCAGCTCTTTTAAGGACGTCATTTCATTGGTCCAATCCTCAATCAGCCGCACCATTTTCGATTTGTTGTGATAAAAAATATCTTGCCACAGTTCCGGGTTACTCGATGCGATTCTCGTTACATCGCGAAAACCGCCAGCAGCAAGCTTCGGAATGTACTCATGTGTATCCCCCCACTTTTTCGCCTGCTGAACCAGTGCAGAAGCAATCAGATGGGGAAAATGTGAAATAACACCTGTCATTTCATCATGTGCTTCTGCCTTTAACTGGATAATGTGGCTTTTTGTACTCTGGAGCAACTTTTCCAGGGTGTCAATGGCTGATATCGAGCAATTTGAGGCAGGAGACAGCACATAAATGGCGTTTTCAAACAAGTGCCCTTTGGCCGCTGTAATCCCTCGTTTATGCGAACCTGCCATCGGGTGGCCGCCGATGAACTGGATATGCTGATTGGTCAATGTGTTTGCAGTGTCGACGACTGGCTTTTTGACTGAAGACACATCTGTCACGATCACATCCTGCTCAAAACTGATTTTTTCAAGCTGATTCAGATATTCAATCGTTTCGGTAATCGGTGTTCCCAGGATGATAATATCTGCTTTTTGAGCGGCTTCTGCTACATTTGGGCTGGATTCGTCAATTATTTCATTCATTAATGCGAATTCAAGTGTTTTTTGATTCATGTCACAGCCGATAATATAACAGTCTTTGGATTCATGAAGGCTTTTAGCCAAAGAACCGCCAATCAAGCCAAGTCCGATAATGACAACTGTTTTTTTCACGTCAGCGATCCCTCGTTTATTTTCGTGTGCAGCTGGTATAACACTTCCTGTAAATCCTGCATATCCGTTTCATTGCCGATTGTTACCCGGATAGTTTTTGAGACACCAAGTCCTTCACCGGGACGGACGATAAAGCCATTTTCCTGCAAATATTGGAACACCCTGTCACCGCTGATTGGCGTTGAAACAAGCATAAAGTTTGTTTGCGAATCAAAGTAATGCCAGCCGATAGAATCCAGAAATTGCCCGAATGATTTTTTGATTGCGTTATTCCGGGAGACTGTATCTTCTATAAATTCATCATCTTCCAAAGCCACTAATGCTGCTTGTTGGGCAAAGGATGATGTATTGAATGGACCTCTGACAACATCCAGTCCTGGTATAAGTTCGGGATTTGTAATACCATAGCCAATTCTTAGCCCTGCCAGCCCATATGCTTTGGAAAACGTTCGCAACACCACTAAGTTTTTGTATTGCTCCAAATAGCTTAATATTTCCGGCTGGAGCTTTTTATCAGCATATTCAAAATACGCTTCATCCAAAACAATCAGGACATCCGACGGGCATTTTTCGATAAACCTATATAAATCATCCCGCGGAATCAGGCAGCCCGTTGGATTATTCGGTGAACACAGCCAAATAACATTTGTTTTATCGTCAATGGCCGCCAGCATCCCATCGAGGTCATGATAACCGTTAATGGTAGGCACTTCTTTCACTTCAGCACCTTCCACCAATGCATTGTGTTTATACTGTGGAAATGTCGGCATTGCCATGACTGTATTGGCACCCGGATATAAATAGGCGCGTCCAATCATTTGGACAATCTCGTCAGTTCCATTTCCGAAAATCAACTGGTTTTCCGAAACACCCAGTTTATTGGCAAGTGCACGCCTTAACTCAGTCGTATAGCCATCCGGATATATGTTAAGTGCTGGTTTATGGCTGGAAAGATAATCAGCCACTTTGCCGGAATAACCAAACGGATTTTCATTTGATGCCAGTTTGACAATCCTATCCAGTCCATACTCTCTTTTGACTTCCTCTATTTGTTTCCCGGGCTGATATGGTGTCATTTTGTTTAATATATGTTTGCTTTTCATTCCGTAGCCCCCTCATTCATTGATTTCTTTGTGCTAGTTCTTCCAGGAAATCATCTAAATAATCCAGTAAAAGGATATCACTTATTTCCTTTAAAGATGGCTTGGCGACATCCTCCAAAAGGACCATTTGAATCGTCGACCGCAATGTTTTTTTATCTTTCTTCATTTTTGTCAGAATCTGCTCAGGTTCAATATATGGAAGATTTAGTGGGTACCCATTGCTTTTGAGCCAGGTGTATAGTTGTTCATACGGCAATTCCATAGAAAATGTTTTTTCACTTACCCTGAAAGCAAACAATAAGCCGATCGCCACTAATTCGCCGTGTGTGCGATAACCATAACCGAGTATGGATTCCAGAGCATGACCTAACGTGTGTCCAAGATTAAGACATTTACGAATGCCTGATTCACGTTCATCAATCTCCACAATCCCAGCTTTGATATTGATCCCTCTGACTAATTTGTCAGCAAGTTCTTGGCTGGTTAGCGACGAAAGCTGGTTCATGATTAATGACTGATACAACTTCCGGTCGGCAAGCAGTGCTTCTTTCAATAACTCTGCGTATCCAGATCTGATTTCGTTATCAGATAATGTATGAAGTGTTTGAACATCATAGATAACCGCCACAGGGGCATAAAAATTCCCGATCAGGTTTTTCCCGTGTTCATGATTGATTGCGACTTTTCCGCCTACACTGCTGTCGTGTGCAAGAATTGTTGTCGGCATTTGGATGAAATCAATCCCACGCATAAACGTTGCAGCAGCGAATCCGGCAACATCTCCCACGACACCGCCGCCAAGGGCGATAATGAGCGACTGTCTGTCAAGTCCAAATTCAATGGCTTTCGTATGCAGCTGATAAAAGGTATCAATGCTTTTGGCCTGTTCCCCTGCCGGAATCACATGGGTAAAAACAGTTTCCTGTGACAGGCTTTTTTCAACATCCTGTAAGTAATAAGGAGCTACGGTCTCGTCCGTAATGATCAATATAGATGAATAGGATTTTGATAGATATTCACCTGTCCGGTGACGAAGATTTTCACCGATATATACCGGATAGGAATGGTTCTGTGCTTTGACGGTCGTTTGATACATCAGAAACACCTGATTTCTTCACGGTAATCATCGATTGCTTGTTTAAGCTTTGGAAATTGATCACTCGAAAATTGTTCGGTGATGGCTTTTGCCACTTCAAATGCAACAACGTGTTCCATGACAACCGATGCAGCGGGCACCGCGCAGGAATCCGAACGCTCAATACTTGCGCTGAACGGTTCTTTTGATTCAATATCGACACTTTTCAAAGGCTTATAAAGTGTCGGAATCGGCTTCATGACACCTTTAACAACAATCGGCATACCGGTTGTCATCCCGCCTTCGAATCCGCCGAGACGATTTGTTTTCCGGTAGTAGCCGTCTTGTTCATTCCAGGCTATTTCATCGTGCACCTCACTTCCGTTTTTCCGGGCTGCTTCAAATCCGAGACCGAATTCGACACCCTTAAAGGCATTGATACTGACAACACTGCCGGCTATCCTGCTGTCCAGTTTCCGGTCATACTGAACATATGATCCGATACCGGCGGGTACCCCTTCAATATAAACCTCGGCAACGCCGCCAATCGAATCACCGTCTTTTTTCGCCTGATCAATCGCATCCATCATGACCTGTTCGACACGTTTATCCAATGTACGAACCGGGGATGCCTCAGATACTTGCTGGCGTTCTTTAATGGTGAAAGCAGGTTGATCTTGAGCAACTATACCGCCTATTTCCTTGACATAACCAGCTACTTCAATTCCCAGCTGTCTCAGCAGCGTTTTCGCTACAGCCCCGGCAGCAACACGTGCAGCCGTTTCTCTTGCGGAAGATCGTTCCAGTACGTTGCGCATATCACGATGACCGTATTTTAATGCACCATTCAGATCAGCGTGACCCGGTCTGGGACGAGAGACAATCCGTCTTAATTTCCTGTCCGCTCCTTCTTCAATCGGATTCTCACCCATTATATCCACCCAGTGTTTAAAATCATCGTTATGTATAACAAGTGAAATAGGTGACCCCAACGTATAGCCATGTCGAACCCCACCGGTGATTTCGGCCAAATCCTTTTCAATCTGCATTCGTTTGCCCCTGCCATGGCCTTTTTGTCTTCGGCGCAATGACTGATTAATATCATCCTGAAGCAGCGGCATGTTGGATGGAACGCCTTCAATAATCGTTGTTAATTGCTTACCGTGTGATTCTCCTGCTGTCAAATAACGCATGGAATATCCTCCTTCAAAAAAATGATTCTTCAATTATTTGTATTACTATATCATAAATTGCTGTTTTTTTGTTACATTTTAAGAAATTTCAAAACTCAGGGCTAAAGTATATGTGTGTGTCCAAACCCAAACTTCCTGCATATCTATGTTTCTTAAAAATTCAGGAAACCTTGAATGCATCAAAAAATACGTTTGCTGTAACAACAAACGTATCGCTAATCCTTATTCTTTTGATAAAAAAATGTGTCGATCAGGGTTAACCGGTATTGTTCAGGGTTGAATATTTGCTCTGTACTCCCCACAAATAATATCCCCTGTGACTTCAAAGAGCGAGATATTTTGTCATAAACAGCTGATTTTGCTTTATCGGTAAAATAGATTAAAACATTCCGGCATATAATTAAATCAAACTTACCTGGATAGTTATCAGTTAATAAATCGTGTTTTTTGAATTGTACATGCCGTTTAATTGTGTCATTTATGTGATAGTATTTTTGTACTTGTTTAAAATACTTTTGACGGAGTTGAGCCGGCAGTAATTTCAACGATGCTTCCGGATAGATGCCGGATTCGGCTTTTTCAAGGACGTGATTGTCGATATCGGTTGCCAGAATGTGAAAATCAGCATCCGGATAGTGTTCCTCCAGCATAATGGCAATGCTGTACGGCTCTTCACCTGAAGAACAGGCGGCACTCCAGATAAATAACTTCCGATTGTTTTTCATTAATTGCGGGAGCACAAGTGTTTTCAATACTTCCCATCTCTCCGGATTTCTGTAAAAGCTGGAAACGTTAATGGTTATACGATCCAAAAATTCCGCCTTGAGCGATTTATCCTCGTTTATGGCAGACAAATAATGGCGAAAGCTTGAATAGCCATTTTTGTTGCGCAATGATGTGAGCCGCCGTTTCATCTGAGCTTCTTTATATGAAGCCAGATCAATTCCCAGCTTGTTTTTGACATCCGAGACAAACGCTATATAATCATCCGTCATTTTAATTAACGCCTCACTCATACCCATCTTATTGATAATCGTCTTGTGCATTGAAAACCTCCGTCTGAAAACGGAGGTTCCTAAGTTTTTCGAAAAACAGTATTAAATTTTTGTGAATCATTTAATTTTTATGTTTTTAATAAATCCATTCACTGTCTTGTTTAGAGTAGGTCAGCATTTCATCGTTATTAAAAAACAGGTTAATTTCTTTTTCTGCACTTTCAGGTGAGTCAGAACCATGAATGACATTTTTGCCCACAGTCATGCCAAAATCTCCGCGGATCGTACCAGGGGCAGCTTCAAGCGGGTTTGTTTTTCCCATCATGTCACGGGCGGTTGCAATTACGTTTTCGCCTTCCCAAACCATGGCGAAAACAGGACCGGACGTAATGAATTCAACCAGTTCTCCGAAAAATGGCTTGTCCTTGTGTTCACCATAATGCGTTTTAGCTAATTCATCGGATATTTGCATTAATTTGGCACCAACCAGTTTGAAACCTTTGCGTTCGAATCGATTTACAATTTCACCTGTTAAATTACGTTGGACACCATCCGGCTTTACCATTAAAAATGTTTGTTCCATATTCTGCACCTCTTTTGTATGTATTTGTATTATCAGCCTTCAAAAGTTTAACAAATTTTGATCAAAATAACAACGAATCTATGAGCGCCTTTTTCCAATATAGTTTGCAATGCTTTGGAGCGTGCGTTTTGCCTTATGATCCGGTATAACCTCCAGTTCGTTTAGTGCTTTTTGCAAGTATTGATCACTGACCCGGTAAGATTTCGGGATTGCATCCGTTTCTTTCAGTTTGGCAACTAAAGGTTTCATATCAATGGCGGTAGCGTCATCCGGATCAGAAAATGTATCGTTTAATAGCTTGTTAAAAGTTTTATCCTCCATAGCAAATAATACCGGCAGTGTGACATTTCCCTGTAGAAGGTCATTGCCCGCAGGCTTGCCCAATTCCGTCTCTGTAGCCGTGAAATCAAGAATATCATCGATGATCTGATAGGACATGCCAATATAGTAGCCGTATCGGAACAGTTTTTTTGCGTATTCTGCCGGAGCATCTGCAGCAATCGCGCCCAATTTACAGCTCGTCGCGATAAGTAAAGCGGTTTTTCGCTTAATTCTGCGGAAATAATCACGCAAATTCTGCTCCCAATTGTACTTGTCCCTGATCTGTTCAATTTCACCTGAAGAAAGCTGTACCATTGTATTGGAAAGAACGCGATGGGCTGCAGGGTCGGAAAGATTTGTAATGTTCTCGAGCGCCCGTGCTAAAATAAAATCACCGGTATACATCGCAACACGATTGCCATATAACTGCTTGATCGTCGGCTTGCCGCGCCGTAGAGGGGCATCATCGATCACATCATCGTGCACCAGTGATGCCATATGTATCAGTTCAAGTGAAACTGCAACGGTTTTCACCCGTTCGAAATCATAATGGCCAAGCTGTCCGCATAACAAGACAAAAACAGGGCGGATTCGCTTTCCCCCTGCCTGCAGCAATTTTGTGGAAGATTCACGTAAAACATCATGATCAGACTGAATTGCCTCGGTTAAAGCATGTTCAATTAAATCAAGTTCTCTTTTTAGATACCCATATGTTTTCGTTAATTTCATGCACGTCACCTTTAAATTTCTTCTTTTGTCCCGCATCTCACTGGCAGTAAGCCCCATTTTCCTATTATAAGATGACCCGGAAGAGTAAATAGAGGGGGCAACTGCCAGTAAATGTCCGATTCTGTTCGGGCCTGCAGGAGGCAGGTCACAAAGGCGTTGCAACAGGACGCCTGAGAACTTAGCCTTTGTTCTCCTTATTCAGCGGGGGAAAAAGCACCCGCTGAATGACGTTTCACTTTCCCCCGCATGTAATGGTCAGTAACCCGCCAAAATACAGCGGCTAACTGACCCTAAATGCCCGATTCGGTTCAACTAACATTCAGCGGGAAAGCGTCCCGCTGAATGACGTTTCACTTTATACCCATATGCATTGCGGCAACACCGCCTGTATATTGTTTTACACTGACTTGTGAAAAACCCGCGGAATAAAACATCTGCTTAAGCTTTTGTTTATCCGGAAAATTCTTTGCTGACTCGTACAGCCAGGCATATTCTTGATAGCTTTTGGCGAGCAATTTCCCTAACAAAGGCATGATAAAACGGAAATAGAGATAGTATCCCTGCCGGAAACCAATCAGCGTTGGCTGTGACGTTTCAAGGCATACCGCTTTTCCCCCTGGCTTCAGCACTCGATACATTTCTTTCAAAACTGTCATATAGTCCGGAACATTGCGCAATCCAAACCCAATCGTAACATAATCAAATGAATCATCATCAAAAGGAAGTTCCATCGCATTCCCCTGGATAAAAGACAGCTGATCATATTTTAGTGATTTATTTTTTTCCTTGGCAACGGATAGCATATTGTGACTGAAGTCCAGTCCGATAACTTGTCCGTTACTGCCGGCGGCTTCAGCAAGGGAAAAGGCCCAATCGCCGGTACCACAGCATACATCAAGCGCTTTTGTACCTTTCGTAACATTCATACGCTTCATGGCATCTTTCCGCCATACTTTATGACGCTTGAAAGAAATAATGGAATTCATAGAGTCGTATTGGCCATATATTTTTTCAAAAACTCGGTGAACCCGTTCTTCTTTTGTCTGTTGCATATATTACCCTTCTTCCGCCATTGAACTGTTACTTGATGCAGATGCTCTTAACGCATCTATCATACAGGACTTGATTGCTGAAAGATATGCTGGAAAGTGTGCCAGACGATCTTCCATCAGTGATGTTTCTTTATGGATGAATACTTCAATCGCGTGCAAAACTTCCTTGTCGCTGTTGCCAGGGATTTGTTCAGACCAGTGGCCAAAAGCCATATCAATGGCGGGATGGTCCGTGGTGTTTCTTGCATTTATTAATTTCTTCACAATTAGCCATTCCGCCGCAATACTGCTGATGTCTGTTTCCCCCACGAATTCTGCAACCCGGGTAATCAGGAGTGTTTCCAGCTTTTTAAAAATATGAATAAACGTTGCAAATGAATCGATATTTTTATAATATAATTGCATTTTATGTTCATTGATTTCTGTTATGGCATTTGCCAGAACTTGAATCATTCTGACGTCTTCTATTTCCGATAAAAGAAAATAATATAATCCGCTATAGTAATCACCTGCAAGTACGGCTAACTGCTTTGATTTTTCATCGTTACCGGCTGACGTGCAATTATCTGAATTCGGTACCAGGTCATGTGTGTCCAAGGCCGTCTGAACAAGCATTGCCGTACCGATATAACGTTCTTTTTTATATTCAGGTAAAGCAGTATTATTTAAAATTAAAGTCAGGACATATAATTTATCCTCATTCAAATTCGGTGTCTGTACGTGCTGTTCGATATAGGTATGTTGCATTTTATCTTTGATCAATGCTTTAAGTCTATTTATTTCCACACTGGAAGTCTGCAAACCAACCACCTGTAACCTTTCATCCATTTCAGAAATCGTACTGTCATTATAGCATATTATGACGTTCTTCCATAACTATAAATTGAAACTTTCTTCAGTGGAACAGTGTTCACCACTGAAGAAGAGGAACAAGGAACCCGGGCGTCCTGCTGCAGCTCCTTTTTGTGATCGTGCAGGCCCAAATCGGCGGCTTACTGACCTTTATATGCGGGATAAAGTGAAACTTCATTCAGCGGGACGTTTTTCCAGCTGAATGTTAGTTGAACCGAATCGGGCATTTAGGGTCAGTCAGCCGCCGTTTTTTGGCGGCTTACTGGCCTTTATATGCGGGATAAATAAGCAGGCGCACGAACTAAACAGAGATACCGTTATCTAATTATTGTTGATTTCGCCGTGACTGGTCTGGATAACAGCTTTACCCCTGATTTTTACAGCAGAGGTATGTTCGGTAAATTGTGCAATCATCACTTCATTTTCATCCAGTTTTTCTGAATGATGGAATCGTGTATCTGAGCCCCTTGTTAACCCAATAACATTTACACCGTCCTCCAAAGCTTTAATGACAAAAAAATCATTATGTTCCATAGCAAACACCTCTGCATCATTCTATTTATTGCCATTCGAATACCTTAACGAATAACTTGTTATGGTCAAGGTTAGATGTGTCCAAAGTGAAAAAAGAGCACGCAGATCACGTGCCCTTTTAAACCAGCCCTATGTAAGAAAATTTTATTTAACACTTTCTTTAAGGGCTTTTCCTGGTTTGAATGCAGGAACTTTACTTGCAGGAATTTTAATTTCTTCCCCTGTTTGCGGGTTACGTCCCTTACGTTCAGAACGTTCACGTACTTCAAAGTTCCCAAATCCAATCAGTTGTACTTTTTCACCTTTTTTAAGGGAATCCTGTACAGATTCGAAAACTGCATCTACAGCTTTTGTCGCATCTTTTTTGGAAAGGTCGCTTTTTTCAGCAACAGCATTGACCAAGTCTGTTTTATTCATGACATTCACCTCCTCCCAAAATGTCTGCATTGACATTGGAACAAACTGTAAACATATCACCATTTGTTCCCGATTTGTCCTATTTTATACTTAATGCCATCAAAATCATTGATGACATGGCTTATGTTAACCGAGATTGGTACAAAATTCAACAATAAATGCCTAATTTATCGGGTTTTATTTCACTTTTGGCTACATTTTCCAATATTTAGGTGGTGATTACAAAATAATTCGAAAATAAAGCGACCCTTCTATCAGTGGGGTTTTTAATCCCCCACTGATGGAAAAGAACAAAAGCTGAAACTTCGGGTTCCTGTTGCAGCACCAATATGAGCTGCATCGTAAATGTCCGAGCAAATCGGGCATTTACGATGCACACGTGCTGATGTCGATAATGTGACAGAACAAGGAATATTTCGCAGCGATACATTACACGAAGCGAAAATGTATTTTCGAGATCATCGTGTTTATTGTCAGCCTGCCAGTTAAGTGCTGGATGAACTGTTTTATGGCGGCCTTTGTTTATAATATACGATATCAATACCTAAACTCCTGCCTATAAAAGAAAAAAGTTTTATTTTAACGCAAAAAAATAGCAACTATTGATAGCTGCTATAAAATAATGGCTATTAACCCTCCGGAACCTTCGTTAATGATCCGCTCCAGTGTATCCTTTAATTTATACCTTGCATTTTCCGGCATTAATGAAATCTTTGCTTGAATACCTTCCCTGACAATCGAACTCAGCGACCTGCCGAAAATATCTGATTCCCAGATCGATAGTGGATCCTCCTCGAAATCTTGCATCAGATACCGGACTAATTCCTCGCTTTGTTTCTCGGTTCCGATAATTGGAGCAAACTCGGATTCAACTTCCACTTGTACCATGTGGATGGAAGGTGCAATAGCTTTCAGTCTGACACCGAATCTGGACCCCTGGCGAATGATTTCCGGTTCGTCCAACTTCATATCTTCCAATGTCGGCGCGGCTATGCCATAACCGGTCTGTTTAACCATCTGCAGAGCACCAGCCACCTGATCATACTCGCGCTTGGCATGGGCAAAATCCTGCATCAGCTCCAGCAAATGATCTTTCCCGCGGATCTCTTCCCCGACAATCTCTTTCAACACTTCATCATATAAATAATCCGGGGCATGCAAATCAATTTCGGCTATGCCATCCCCCATTTCCATACCGGCAATATTTGCTCTGTCAATATAGTCATAATCAGCAAAATCACCCACGATATGGTCGACATCGCGGAGACGTCTAATATTTTTTACAGTAGACTGAATGGCATCCTGATAATTTCGCTGCAGCCAATGGTCCTCATTCAGAACCATTACCCAGCTCGGCAGGTTAACATTAACTTCCAGAACCGGAAATTCATATAACGCTTCACGCATGACATTATAAACATCATGTTCAGTCATTGTTTCCACATTCATTGCCAGCACAGGAATATCATATTTTTCCATGAGTTCCTGGCGCAATAATTCAGTTTCATGGCTGGTTGGCCTTGCAGAATTGATAACCATAATAAAAGGTTTGCCAACTTCTTTCATTTCTTCGACAATTTTTTCCTCTGGTTCCTCATAATCAGTCCGTGCGATCTCTCCAAACGTTCCATCGGTTGTTACGATAACACCGATTGTGGAATGTTCCTGGATAACTTTTCGTGTCCCGATTTCAGCTGCATCATGAAACGGTATCGGATCTTCATACCAAGGCGTGTTAATCATCCTTGGACCATTTTCATCCTCAAACCCTTTGGCGCTTTCAACGGCATATCCAACACAATCCACCAGACGGACGTTGACGTCAAGTCCTTCATCAACGTGTACTGATACAGCCTGATTAGGAATGAATTTAGGCTCTGTTGTCATGATGGTCTTACCTGCAGCACTTTGCGGTAATTCATCCTGTGCTCTGCCGCGTTCGCTCTCATCCCCAATATTCGGCAGAATCCCCAGTTCCATAAAATGTTTAATAAACGTTGATTTTCCTGTCCGGACAGCGCCTACAATACCCAGATAAATATCTCCATTCGTCCGTTTCGAAATATCATTGAAAATATCAACTCTCTCCAAACGATCCCCTCCCGATCTCCTTTTCAAAAATCAAAAACAACATGCGAATGATTGACATTACAAGTCTATGATGTTGTCCTATCAAATTATGACTCAATTATTCCTAAAAGAGGCAAAAAGGATATAAAATAATATTCAAAGCTATAAATCCCTTGCAACACAATATATGTCGCAAGGGATTTATTATGATTAATTATTTTAACTGGATGATAATTGGAAAACAGGTTCCCCGTCCCGAATCGTATAAGGAAGCGAATAGGCCGGCACGAATGGTGTATTTTCAGCTAACAGATAGCGTATGTCATCCCCTTCTGCAAAATCATGTTCATATTCGTCAAGCGCTCTGTTTAAATCAATCCGGTAATCAACATAAAGATTGCCTTCCGTATCCATTACGATTGGAAGGTTTTCCTGCGAATACGGACTTACAACATACGGCTGGGAATCAAGTCCCAGCTTTTCATGATCAATTTGAAAAATACCTTCAGCAATTTCTTTGCCGAATGGGGGATAAATATGTTCGTTGCGATAGACATTAAGTTTCACAGCTACTTCCCTGATAGCATCGGAAATCCGTAAATCGATCAGTTTTACGCGTGGATCATCTTCCGGCGTCATAATAGTATATTGATAAATGCCGCCATTTTCATAGGCAGTTCCAGGGATTTCAGTCATAATGTTTTGTTCTTTTAACGCTTGGAAGTCAATCAAATATTTTTGAAAAATAGGTGTATCGCTGTCCTTTGTTTTAATCGGTAATAACCCATCTGTCTGTTCGTGGTATTGGTCAACTGCTGATTGTACTTTTTCCAACTGGGAATTGTTTGGCTCTTTGTTTTTTGATAATTCACTTTCCGGATAAAGACAGCCGGTCAAGAGAAATATGATCAGTATTGGCGAGAAAAGCCGGATATATGTATTGTTCATGACCTTGACCCTCCTATGCTGTGGGACCCGTAAACACGATATATAAAATAATGATTGTACCAAATAGCAATGATAAATACGCCATTAGTGACACAATTCCTGAGAATATACCTTTTAATTTATACCTGCTCAGCAATATGAGTCCCATTGCCAAGAGCAGCAAACCCATTCCCACGAATGAGATCCACATATTCAGCATACTTTCTGACATTTCATTCACTCCTGTTTCAACATGCAAATCGTATTATAACATATGAAAAGTGGACGAGCACGAAAAAAAGTCCGGGATGAAGGGGGCTGACTTCATCCCGGTTTGACTAAATAATACCCACAGCAACTCTATCCATGAATGCTTGTGCGATTTATTTTATGCGAGCATACTGACCAGTGTATCCTCATTTGCCCAGTTAGCCCTATTTTTTAAACATTTTATTCAATGTCTGCATATCCATCGGCATGTTATTTTTGGTTATTGATTCAACAATCTTGTCTTCTTTGGCTTTGGATATTGGTTTGTTTGCCATTTTTGCCAATCGCTGTACAAGAGCTCTGACTGTCTTTTCATCCGAAAAATCGGCATTTTTTACAGAATTTGCCACTTTATAAACTTCATTTGGGCTGATATCTGAATTCTGCTGAACTTTATCAAACAGATTGTCTTGGAAGTTACTCACATGCTCGCCTCCTTGCATATTCATTTCAACATAGTATATGCAAAGCGGCGATTAAGTGTCATTCCGCGTAATTTGCACGCAGGAATGAAGCAATATCTTCCATTTCATCCCGTTTATTCCGGTTCATTAACTGCTCGACAACCACTTTGGGTTTTTTATCATCAAAAAGAATCTGATACAGTCCTTCCGTAATCGGCATCTCAATCTGCTGTTCCCGGGCAAACTGGTAAGCTGCTTTAGTAGTTCGGACCCCTTCTACAACCATCCCCATTTGTTGCAGGACCTGATCCAGTTTTTGTCCTTTGCCCAACAGGTTGCCTGCACGCCAATTCCGGCTATGGGGGCTTGTACATGTGACAATCAGATCACCGACACCTGTCAAGCCCAGAAATGTTAATGGGCTGGCGCCGAGCGAGGCTCCCAGTCGGGTTATTTCAGCCAGTCCTCTGGTAATCAGGGCTGCTTTTGCATTGTCACCGTAACCTAACCCGTCGGAAATGCCTGCTCCTAGTGCAATAATATTTTTTAAGGCACCGCCCAATTCAATGCCAACCATATCATTACTTGTGTAAACACGGAATGATTCATTAATGAACAGATCCTGGGCAAATGCTGCATTCCGGCTGTTTTCCGATGAAACTGTCACCGTCGTCGGCTGCCGTTTGCCGACCTCTTCTGCATGACTTGGTCCCGAAAGCACGACAACGTCCTTATCATCATAATCGCCCATTTCCTCACCAATCATTTGGGATACCCGTTTCAGTGACTCCGGTTCAATCCCTTTCGTTGCGTGAATAATGGTTGGAGGGTTTTTCAGTGTTTTGTCCAATTCTGAACAAACTTCACGGATTGCCTTTGTTGGTACAACGATAATAATGGCAGAAACATCTTCAATTGCTTTATCCAGTGTATTAAATGCCATAATCTGCTCAGGGATATCTGTATCCAGATATTTTTCATTTTTATGTGTTTTGTTGATCGTTTCAGCCTGTTCTCTGCGATGTGTCCACAACCTGACATCGTGTCCGTTATCGGCCAGCACCATACTTAATGCCGTTCCCCAGCTCCCAGCACCTAATACTGCTACTTTAGACAATGTTGTTCCTCCTTACTGTCGCTTTCTCGCAAATATCTTTATCGGTGTTCCCACAAATCCAAATGCATCTCTGATTCGGTTTTCCAAAAATCGTCGATATGAAAAATGCATTAAATCGGGATCGTTAACAAATATGACAAAACTTGGCGGTTTCACAGCAACTTGCGTTGCATATAACACTTTCAGCCGTTTTCCTTTAACTGTCGGCGTCGGGTTCATGGCCAGTGCGTCCAAGATGACATCATTCAGTACGTTTGTCGGTACGCGTTTCGTATGATTTTCACTTGCTGTTTTAATGGCAGGAATTAACGTATGTAATCTTTTCCTGGTTTTGGCGGAAAGGAAAACAATTGGCGCGTAATCCAAGTACTGAAATTGTATTCGGATTTTTTGTTCAAATTCTTTCATCGTTTTTTCGTTCGTCTCCACTGTATCCCATTTGTTGACGACAATAATGATACTGCGCCCAGCTTCGTGTGCATAACCAGCAATTTTTTTATCCTGTTCTCTTATGCCTGTTTCAGCATCGATTAAAACCAAAACAACATCTGAACGTTCAATCGCTTTTAATGCCCGCAGTACGCTGTATTTTTCAGCTGCTTCATATACTTTACCGCGCTTGCGCATACCAGCCGTGTCGATAATCACAAAGTCCTGGTCATCTTTGTGCAGGTACGTATCCACCGCATCTCGTGTCGTCCCTTCCTGTTCGCTCACAATGACACGTTCTTCATTTAATAGAGCATTGACCAATGAAGACTTGCCGACATTCGGTCTGCCAATCAAACTGAAATAGATCGTATCTTCATCCGGTTCTTCATCGTTCATTTCCGGAAAATAACCGACAACTTCATCCAACAAATCGCCAAGCCCAAGACCGTGGACCCCGGAAATGGGAAACGGCTCACCAAATCCCAATGCATAATATTCATAAATTTCATCGCGCATTTCCGGGTTATCGATTTTGTTCACAGCAATGACCACCGGTTTATTGGATTTATATAAAATTTTTGCCACCTCTTCATCAGCGGCTGTTATACCTTCGCGGCCATTCAGTAAAAAGATGATCACATCCGCTTCTCTGATGGCTATTTCTGCCTGCTCGCGCATTTGAACAAGCAATGGTTCATCACTCATTTCAATGCCGCCTGTGTCAATGACATTGAATGTGGTTGTCAGCCATTCAGCTTCTGCATAGATCCGGTCACGTGTCACCCCTGGCGTGTCTTCCACAATCGAAATCCGCTCGCCAACAAGCCGGTTGAAAATGGTTGATTTTCCTACATTTGGTCTGCCCACAATTGCTACAACTGATTTTCTCATGAAAGGAACATCCTTTCCGCATCTCTCTTTATCTTTTTGACCAACCTCTTTAGTACACACTTTTATTAATTCTAGCAAAAGAACTCGTTAACCACAATTATTATTGGGCCTGCTTTCTGAAAAATGGTTTTGATTTTGCAGCTGAAGTTCGGAATTTTTTGGCTAATTTTAACTTCAACCTTAAGGCAGAGTCGTGACAGACGGCAACAACCATCAGCACAAGCATTAAATCCAAAAATCGTTTATCACCAATGACGTTTGGTATTGAAAAATCAGCGATGATAATACTGTAAAGCAATTCGCCGCCTGCCATTCCGAGCAGACCACACGCCAATCTACTCCAGAACCCCGTTGTCATGGCAGCCATTAAAATGTAAAGGAAACATGAAATGATCAGCATTGGCGGGAAAAAATGTTCCAGCGGGAGCTGATTCTCCCAAATAAGAACGCCAGTATATCCAATCATAATTGTGAGTGATACAAAAACATGAAAGTATATTCTGGGAATTTTGGTATGTAAAATAAGAGCTCCAATTAGAATCAGCGGATAACTTAAAGACAGTTTAAAGCCATCTAGGGATAATTGAAAGCCGGAACATAGAATCAATAGCAATAGCCAGCAAGCCAGAACTAATCTGTATTTGTTTTTCCGCATAAAAAAAGTAACTAAAATCCATAAGATCCAGGAAAACCAATAAAAAAGAAGTCCGTTGCTCATAACTTCACCACCCGCCACTACCATTATGGCTGCCTCGTGAGAATTCTAAACAAAAAGAGCTCTTTCGGAATGGAAAGAGCTCGCAATGTTAACATTATTTGTATTTATTGAGTTCATCACCGACAAAATCACCGAGCTGGAATCCTGACTGGTCGTCATCTTTTTCGTATTGTTTCACTTCTGAGGCTTCCTTATCCTGTTCAAGTTCCTTTATGCTCAAGGAGATGCGTTCTTCTTGTTCATTGACATCCAAAACTTTCACTTCGATTTGCTGACCGACTTCAAGAACTTCCTGAGGTGTTCCAATATGCCGGTTGGCAATTTGTGAGATATGGACTAAACCTTCAACTCCCGGGAAAACTTCAACAAACGCACCAAAATTGACAAGGCGTTTCACTTTACCTACAAGCACTTCTCCACGCGCTACACGGTCTTCAATGTTTGCCCATGGGCCGGGAAGTGTTTTCTTGCGTGAAAGTGAAATCCGCTCATTATCCCTGTCAATGGCCAATACTTCTACTTTAATCTTGTCCCCTTCAGAAACAACATCCGAAGGTTTTTCGACATGTTCATGGGCAAGCTGTGAAATGTGGACAAGTCCATCAATACCGCCAAGGTTAACAAAAACGCCAAAATTGGTCAGACGCTGGACAGTACCTTCAAGTACTTGTCCTTCTTCCAATGATTGCAGCACTTCCTGTTTTTTCGCATTCATCTCATCCAGAACAACGTCTTTATGGGACAGGATGATGCGATTTTGTTCACGGTCCAGATCAACAATTTTAACGGTAAGCGGTTTGTTTATATAATCGGAAAAGTCCTCAACGTAATAGGTTTCCACCAGTGAAGCCGGCATGAACCCGCGAACACCGACATCAGCTACAAGACCGCCTTTTACGACTTCTTTTATCTCGGTCTCAAAGACGTCACCGTTCTGATATTTTTCCTCGAGATCTTTCCATGCACGTTCAGCATCCACTGCTTTTTTGGACAAAATGACTTCATCATCATCCAATTTTTTTACATATAAGGTCAGTGAGTCTCCCTCTTCAACGGCATCACCAGCCTTTTCAATATGGAGACTTGATAATTCACCGATTGGCACAATGCCTTCCGTTTTATAGCCAATATCAACAAGAACTTGTTTATCTTCCACTTTTATTGCTGTTCCTGTTACAATATCTCCTATGTTCAATTGCGTCATTCCATTACTGGATTCAGTCATACCATTAGCCCTCCTTAAAATACATAACAACAGAAAATCAAAATACCCTTTTTTATAACTTCTAATATTTATAATTATTTGTCAAGCGAAGTATCCTGGGAATGATAATTTTCAATCAAATTTTCGATTTCGATCATAATGGCCTCCGCGGCATCTTTCGCTGATGCTTTTGTGTCACGGTAAGCTTCCATATTCATCGCCTCGCCATAAATGACAGTCAGTTTTTTGCCTGGTTTATATGGACCGATAATCGCACACGGAATGATTGCTGCGTTGGATCTTAATGCAAAAAAACCAGCTCCGGCCAGCGGTTTTCCAAGCTGGCCCGTTTTGCTGCGAGTTCCTTCAGGGAACAGCCCCAGTGTATTGCCATTTTTCAGAATTGCCAATCCTTTTCGAAGTGCATTCCGGTCACTCATACCTCTTTTCACCGGGAACGCATGGATGCCTGACAGGAGTTTTCGCAAAAACATTTTTTCAAACAATTCACCTTTTGCCATAAAATAAATATCACGGGGTGAGGTGATTCCAACGACAGGTGGATCGAGATTGGAAATATGATTGGAACAAATGATGACAGGACCGCTTTTTGGAACATTTTCCTTTCCGATGACCCGGATGCGGAACAGTGGAAAGAATAAGACTGATACAACCACTTTGGCTACTTTATAAAGACTCATCCGTATTCCCTCGGGTCCCGCATTGCCTTTTCCGCCTCACTCAGAATGGCTTCTGCAACTTCCTTGATTGATAAATTGGTGGTATCCAATTCAATGGCATCGTCAGCCTTTATTAATGGCGCAACATCACGCATTGAATCAATCCGGTCCCTTTGCTCAATCTCCTGTTTCAACTGCTCAAAGTCCGGGGCGAATCCTTTTTCGACATTTTCATCATATCGGCGTCTTGCCCGTTCTTCTACAGAGGCTTGTAAAAAAATCTTCACCTCTGCATCGGGGAGAACCTGAGTTCCGATGTCGCGGCCATCCATGACTACCCCCCGCTTTTTGGCGAGTTCCTGCTGCCTTTTGACCATTTCTTTACGCACACTGGCATGCTTGGATGTGTAGGAGACATGATTGGTCACCTTCGCAGAACGAATGTCATTAGTCACATCCTCACCATCAACCAGGACATGCTGCTGAGTGTCCCCCTGCACAAGCGCTATGCTCGTCTCAGCCAAAAGGCCGGATAGTTTGTTTTCATCTTCCAAAGAAACCCCTTCACGCAGTGCCTTAAAAGTCAAGGCTCGATACATTGCCCCAGTATCAATGTATATAAATGAAAGTTCCTGTGCGACGATTTTGGAAACAGTACTTTTACCTGCTGCCGCAGGGCCGTCGATTGCGATAGCTATTCCATTTGTATTCATGACGATCTTTCATTCCTTCGTTAATTATAAGATGGGTGGCACATTTAAACATGCCAGTAAAAATCATTATCAAATTAAGCTATGTAAACTTATATTTAGAATCATAACATACATCATAATAAAAGTTCTACTGATTTTCCACCCCTCCCTGTCCTCCTTATGATAAATTCATTTTTTATCTTGCATTACCCTTTTTTGAAATGAACACACGGAAAGCTTGATCCGAACCTATATGGGTATTTTGATGTGAGTGGGTGCTACAAAATATAGTGTCTTATATGTTTCGTCATCAATTGATAAATCGTTAACATAATGTACATTTTTTCGGTAACTTTACTGCGCTTCTTTCAGGTTGTATATCGCCATGGTAAGCTCCGGGCCTATTTTCCTAAAACCCCTCCGAATGCGTCTTTATACCAATTATGGCAAAACATAAACAAAGGGAAAGACTTAAGTCCTTCCCTGTGAAGCGGATGCATAATTAATTTCAGTTCCATCCAGTTTTTCCACTTTTTCTTCAGTTCCATCCATGGCATTGATGAATATCCGGTATGTCTCGTTATCGAGAACCCCGAGAAATTCATAGACCAGCACTTCGTCGCCAACATCATTATCAATAACGGCCATGTATTCTTCGTTAATTTTTACGTCCGGATTGACTTTTTCTTTTGCTTCTTCAATGGTAAGCTCCGGTTCAGGAATATCCCGCTCCTTATGGTTCATAAAGTAATTTCTCGCCGTTATGCCGAGCAGCTCACCGTTATCCAATCCCACTTTCAGCTCGATTGCATCCGAGTAAATCCGTACACCATCCTGATTGTAAAGAAAGGAATAGACACCGGTATTGTCAAACTGATTACTGGTAAAAACGTCCATATCTTCAAAATTATATTGTTTTAAATAGCTTTTTGCCTTTTCCAGTCCTTCATTCAGACTGATTTTTTGTTCCTGGACATCCCGGTTAATCAACAGTGTGAGCGGATGCCCCCCTTGTTTGGTTATATCCAGGTAACCATTTTTGTCGCCATTTTGATATGAAATGCTGTATATCGGTACATCGGCTCCCTTGCCGCTTTCTGTCACAGTCAGGTTACCAGCATTTTCGACATTCAATAATTCCTGACCTCGTTTTGCTGCTGCTTCTTTATTAATTTTTTGACCAGTCAAGTTCTGATATTCATGTTCCTCTGATGATGTGCCTGTTAACGCGGAGTCCACATTACTCTCGGCAAATCCCTCGACTTTCTTTTCAACTGTCTTAAATCCATCGACAATTGTATTATCCGATTGTTCATCCTGGGTGGCTAAGGCTAATTGCACATCCATCCATCGGAGATTTTCATCCAACACGGTATGCTGTACGTTCCTTAATTCATCTTTCAGCTCGCCGGATTGTTCATATAAATTATTTAGCGTCTTTATTTCCTTATCGTTCAACGGTTTTTCCTGTAAATCTCTGACAGCTGTCCGATAGGTAAATTCACCTATTTTTGAAAGAAATTCTTCTGTTTTGTTAAACGGCATTAAAGTCAGCGGGAGCTGTCCGACATTGGACGTCGCCTCTGATGTCAGTCTCCAAATTTCAACCATTTGCGGTGAGAGTTGTTCCCTTGAGTTCATTGCCAGCGCTGTGCCAATCTTATCATGCATTAGATCCATGTGATAAGAAAGCTCATGAAATGCCCTTTGATAATTATTTTCGGCTTGTATTAAAACCGCATTTTTCTCCTGATGCTCCTGATATCCCCAGAAACCTACACCGGCTATTCCCAGTGTAAGAATGCCTATTAAAATCCAACGTCCCATTTACTTCACTCCTTCCTATTTGGCAAATATGTGTTTT